>NZ_JAYGHE010000093.1:0-26106 GCF_034931145.1 Nostoc sp. UHCC 0252
AGCTCCGCTTGTGGCCAGTCTCGGCGTTGCATTGCAATCACTCCTTGCAACCGAATTGCAACACCCTTGTCCCGACGGTTGCCGCCCCGCTCCATCGCCTCCGCCACCTGAGCCGCCCAACTTGCTGCCCGATCTGTCTCCCTCCGATTGTAGTAAATCCAGGCAACACTAGAGGCACCCCCACTAACATCGCTCCACTGACTCAGCGCCTTTCCTGCCTGATATCGCCACTCACCCAAGCGCACCCCCTCATCCCAGTAGCCTCGAAAGAAGAGGAAGTTAGACAAAGCGTTTTCTAAATCGATGAGCATCTGGGCAGCCTGTCGGTCTTTCAATGCACCGGGGATACCAGCCATCTCCCGCAGGGTTGTCGCCACGCCCTCTAAGTTCTGCCACTCGGCTTCGAGCTTATCATGGGTTTTGTAGGCATTTTTGTCGTTACCCCCGTACTTCTGGGCAAAGTCCACCCAGTAGCGGAGAACTTTGCGTTGGGCGGCAGAATCAAACCGAATTCCACTCGCTGGGGGTGCAGTCCCGACAGTATCCGTTCCGTCCACAGCTGCCCGGATATATGTACGGGTGAGGGGGTGCAGTCCAAACCGTTCTCCATCCAAGTCATTCACCAAAGATAGTGTTACCAACCGCTCTAAAGAAACGTGGATCTCGGTGATGGCTAAATCTGTAGCATCTGCCAGTGCTGCGGTTTTTGCTGGTGTCAGGAATACAACTAGGGCAGATAACACTGTGCGATCGCTCTCAGAGAGAGTTTGGGCAGCATCGGCAAACAGAAACCCGTAGAGATCGGGAGATTTGGCAGCATTCCGCAACCGCTCTAGGGCATCACTGATCGAGTAGCCTTTGTGTGCCACCTGTCCCAATGTCCAATCCAGCGCTAGGGGATTGCCACCAGACGCTTCATATAAAGCGGTCAATATCTCTGGCTTCGTGGCGTTTAGTTCCTGGGCTAGATGGGTGTGCGATCTTCCCTTCTCTGTCATTAATTCCAAAGCTTCTGCCTCTAAGAGACGATCTAAGCGGATGGTGACAGCGCTTTCCCCAGTGCGGCGGCGGCTGGTGATGATGGCTTTGTTGGGGGTGGGCAGTTTCCGCACAAACTCGGCAATCATATCGCGTTCTTCTGCATTCAGCGTTTCCAAGTTGTCCCAAATTAATAGGGTGCGCCGTCCCCGCAGCGCATCGAGAAGGGCGCGGCGGCGTTCTTTGGCATCAGTCATTTTCACAATGTCTGTCTGTCCCAACTCCTTGGCAAATTCCCGGCAGAAGCTATCGAGAGAAGACAGAGCAAGGGTTTCTTCCCGTACTCCTTCAGCTGAGAGCCAGGTAGTCTTGGCAGAAACAAACAGGTAGGCATCAAATAAGGCTTGCTTACGGGCTAGGTGTGCTACTTCCAGTGCTAACGCCGTTTTGCCCATACCACCAATACCATCGATCGTCACACCCCAACCGCGCTCGTCTGGTGAAAGTGCCTCCAAACAACGGGCGATTTCTTGTTTGCGTCCCACAAACACATGGTTATAGCGGGGCAGGTTATCGGGCAAACTTTCTGGGCGCTTTCCCTGTAACTGGCTTAATCGCGCCTCTAAGCTAGTGACTTCTTTTTGTTTTTCTTCTAGTTCGATTTGCAAATCTACTGGAACTCTAATCCCATAACTAGCTTTTTCCTCCTCTAATATCTGGAGGGCGCGACGAGCGCGGTTAAGAGTTCGCTGTAATGCTTCTTGATTATCCATAAGGTTATATAAAAAATAAATCTAATATTAATACGCTGCACACTAGGGAGATCCCCCTAAATCCCCCTTAAAAAGGGGGACTTTAAGAAACTCTCTTGCCCCACTTTTTAAGGGGGGTTGGGGGGATCAAAAGCCTGTGGGGTAACTTTAGTCTTTCACAGTATCTCCCAGAACTCGGCGATTCGTGTTCAGAACTCGGCGATTCGTGTTCGGAACTCGACAGTTAGCGTTCAGAACTCGGCGATTCGTGTTCGGAACTCGACAGTTAGCGTTCAGAACTCGGCGGTTTGTGTTCAGAACTCTGAAGTTCGTGTTCAGAACTCGGAATGAGAAAAATCATCGTCGGATAAGTAACCACGCAAAATTAATTACAGTCATTGCGAGCGAAGCGTTCGCGGAGCGTCTCGTAGAGATAGCAATCCCAGCCCTTGCGATTGCTTCATTTCGCTTCGCTACATTCGCAATGACTTTGTGTAATTAATTACGTTTACCTACTTATATTCGCTTAATCCAACCCTGTTCTTTGATGCCGGGACTCTAATTCAATTACCTGGCGGCGTTTCTCTTCTAATTCAATCTGCAAATCCACTGGAATACGAATGCCAAAGGAAGCAGCTTGTTCTTCCAAAATTGCTAAGGCTCGTTTTGCTCTTGCTAATGCAGGTGTTACCACTTGTTGATCTGTCATAATTTGCAAATCTGGGACTGTAGTTGAGCTTGGTAGTCCTTTCCCTCCCCGAAGCATGGCAATAGGAAAATCTTCCATCGCCGTATCAAAAAACGGAGTCTGTTCTGCCTGACGTTGGGTTCTGGCACTCTCTGGAACGGTTTTACCCAAATGATTGATCAGATTTGAGAGCATAACTTTGGAATCGCCTGGTTGATTAGCCGCTCCCCGCAATGCCTCAATTAGATGATAAGTGTAGAGACTCATGGTTCCATCAGGACGTATCCAAGAAACCTGATTGCCTCTGGAAGACGTAAACACCGCCCTTCCTTCGCCCTGCTTCAAGGCATCGACTACACCCTTGGGCAATGCCGTAGCGATAAAATCAGCAGGTAGTTCGCCTTTAGAAGTAGCCATACCCTCTGCATGGCAACTATCAATTACCACCCACAATCGCTTTGCTTGAATCTGCCGCAAAGCTTGAGTAAATTCTTGGGCAGATAGGGCGGTGTTAGCAATGTCTGTGGAATTGAAGTCATGTTGCAGCAAATAATAAGATTGACTTGATAAGTCAAAGCACCCATGACCAGAGTAAAAAACTACAATTGTTGCATCTTTATCAGCAGCCTTTTCCTTTAACCACGTTAATCCATCTAAAATTTCACTGCGCGTTGTCTGTTCATTCTGCAATAAGCGAATATGTTCGGAATCATCTAGATAGGCACACAAGTTTGGATCGGTTAGTACTGCTTTCAGGGCTTGTACATCTTTAACTGTGACAGGCAATGAATATCGAGATTCGGCTGTTCTGCCAACCCCAATTAACAACGCATAACCGTGGGCAAAGTGATTCGACATGATGGCACAGGGTAAAGAAGAAGGTGTGATATTTTTCAATATCGCATATTTAATCTAGTGGTCTGTCCCATTAATTTTGCGAGGTTTTTAGTGAGCGCTTTAGCGCTCAAATCAAGGACTAAAGTCCTTACTACAAACTTATTCTGCATCATCGTCAATTACTGCACTGCGATCTAGTATTAGTAAGTTGCGGAGTTGGTCTGTATCTAGTTCAGTCAACCATTCTTCACCAGCACCTACAACTTGTTCAGCCAATTGTTTTTTACTTTCAATCATGTCATGAATTTTTTCTTCTAAAGTGCCTGTGCAAACAAATTTATGTACTTGCACATTCCGGGTTTGACCAATCCGAAATACTCGGTCTGTGGCTTGATTTTCTACGGCTGGATTCCACCATCTATCAAAGTGGAATACATGATTTGCTCGTGTTAAATTCAATCCGACTCCACCCGCTTTCAGAGAAAGAATCATAATCGGTGGCCCTTGAGGATCGTGTTGGAAACGGTCGATCATTTCCTCTCGTTGTTTTTTGCTGGTGCTGCCATATAAAAAGAATATTTCTCGCCCAAGCTGTTTTTCTAAATAGGGTTTTAGTAACTTACCCCACTCAGCAAATTGTGTGAAAATTAAAGCGCGATCGCCTTCTGCTAAAACTTCTTCTAACATTTCTTCTAGACGCAGAAGTTTGGCTGAATTATGTTGCTCTAATGTCGCCTGTTTCAAGTATTGGGCTGGATGATTGCAGATTTGTTTGAGTTTGATTAATAAAGCCAAAATCATCCCCCGGCGTTGCAATCCTTCAGCAGATTCTATCTCTACTAAAGATTGTTCTACAACTTGTTGATAAAGTGCGGCTTGTTCACCAGTTAAACCACAAAATACGGTCATTTCTTGCTTATCTGGTAAATCTTGAATGATGTCGCGATCGCTTTTCAATCGCCGCAGTATAAATGGTTGCACTAATGAACGTAATTGAGTCAAAGAAGCGGTATCACCATACTTTTCAATTGGCATGGCAAATCGACGCTGGAAAAATTGCTTATTCCCTAAATACCCAGGATTGAGAAAATCTAAAATAGACCAGAGTTCTTGCAGTCTATTTTCTACTGGTGTTCCCGTCAATGCAATGCGAAATGTCGCTTCTAATTCCCGCACTGCTTTTGACTGTTTCGCCTCTGGATTTTTCACATTCTGGGCTTCATCTAAAACTATTATCTGCCAAGATACACTTTGCAATGATTTGATATCTCGATGAAGAAGTGAGTAGCTGGTAACGATTAAATCATGTTTTTTTACGGCTTCTAAAAATGCTTTTCCTTTTGGGCGTTTGTCACCGTGATATTGCAAAATTTTCAGGCTTGGTGCAAATTTATTGACTTCTCTTTCCCAGTTACCTAAAACAGAAGTTGGACAAACTAAGAGAGTTGGATTTTCTAGTGTATACTGTTCTTTAAGATGTAGCAAAAAAGCGATAAACTGCACGGTTTTACCGAGTCCCATATCGTCGGCGAGACACGCACCTAAGCCCCAACGTTCCAAGAATGACAGCCAAGCAGCACCTCGTTCTTGATAAGGTCGCAACTGTCCTTTAAAGCCTGCTGGTGTCGGTAAAGGTGCGATCGCTTGATTATTGCTTAACGCCCCAATTAACTCTTGCAATGCCCCAGATGCCTCAAAGCTGACCACTGGTAATTTTTCTATTACCTGGGTATCCCCTGTACTAAAACGCAAGGCATCTTCCAAGGAAAGCGCCATTTGGTCTTTGCGAGTGGTAAAAAATGTTTGGGCTGTTTTGATATCTTGAGGCCGCAATTCCACCCACTCACCGTTAATTTCTACTAGCGGACTATTTAAAGCCACAAGTTTATCAAACTCAGCTTTAGAAATAGTTTGTCCGCCAATTGCCAATTGCCATTGGAAATTTAGTAGACTCTGCAACCCCAAACGTCCCTGCTTTTTCTTTGGGGTTTCGGCTGAAATTTTCAAACCCAAACGATTCGCCCATCCTTCGCGGTTCGCCAAACTAGGAGGCAAAATTACTCCCAAACCACTGTCTTCTAACCTCCAAGCTACAGCTTTGATAAACTCATAAGCTTGCATGGGGGTGATCCGAGAAGATTGGGGATATTCGGTTTCAAAGCTGGGTGCGATCGCTGGATATAATCGAGAAGCTAGCCCCAAACCTCGCAAAAATGTTTCCTGTGGTTGCTCAATTGTCCGATTTTCATAAACCAATCTTTCAACTGGATTGTTCCAAATAGTTGCCGCATCTACCACAAATTCAGAATCGTCAGCTGCTTGCAGAAAATACGCTAACGTCCAATCTGTTTCGCCAGACTCTGGAGAACGCAGTTGAAAACAAGTACGAAATAGAGTTTTAAGAGTTAATTGGTACTGTAGCGGCATCGTCCAAGCCTTCAGTGCCGCTTCCAGTCGTTCCACTTCAATAGCATCTGCGTTAACTGTATGAGATGCACTAGTTAAAGCTTGCAACCACTGTCGTACCCCACCTGGTAAAGATGCGATCGCCTTAGCTTCCATTGGAGGTTGAGAACTTACCATTTCTCGGACTTGAGTATCTATCGTACTGTTGAGAAATCCCAAAAGTAATTCTTGAGGTTCGGCAGGAAAGTCTATATATATTAGGCATTCAGCATGGTTATTTTCCTTGTCCCCTTGTCCCCTTGTCTCCTTGTCTCCCCCGTCTCCCTGATAAGTACGACAAACCAACGGCATATTCGCAGAAAATCTTTCTAGGCGAGTTCCATCTACAGCACTGTCTAGAAGTACTTGCCATTTAGCAGCAAATGCACCGTCTGATTGTCTGTCAATTCTTGGTAAAAACTTACACCGCGAGATTAAATCTAAACTCCATCGGGAAACTTGCGACCAAAAACGTAAATCTCCTCCTAAAAAGGCATCTTCCCCTTTTGCAGCATTTAGGGGAATAGCAGCGAGAAATTTTACTGCTTCGCTGGGGTTAAGACAAAAACCCTCAACTCGCCACGGGTGCAAATATTGCGGGGAGTCTGTTTCTAATCCCAAGCTGGCAGAATGTACGGGGAAAATTGCAGATGTTCCTTCTACATTGTTTTCAGAGATATGAGTTGGTAGCGCAATGATTTGCGAATGCGTTGGTAATTTTATCTCAGTCGGACTGGCGGCTTTACGTGTTCGTCCAGTAGTTGCGATCGCAACTTGAGGTTTCTCGATGAAGTTGGTAATCGCCATGTTCTGGGAAACCAACCACTCGCTTAACTCCACTGATGTCATTGCCAATGGATGTACTGGGATATCTCCAGATGCATTAAGCTCATAATTCGCTCGTAGCGATCGCCACGTTTCTCCCCAAATAAATAAACAACCCTTTTGACTTTTGAGTAACCAATTACCGTGTAAAATCGCCATTTGCTAACTACTCAGATTTTCGTAAAATTAAATAATTTAACTCGCAAAAACTCTATTTATTCAATTTTTTCAATAACATTTATAATAATTTCAAATCAGTTTTATGCATAAACATTATTGATAATGGATTTTCCTCTAGTTAAAGTTATCAAAAATAACATAACAGTAGAATTAGATTATATGCATCCTCAAGAACAAGAGGTTGTAAGAGCATTACTAAATGTTGTAATTATTGAAGGTAAAACTTATCCCCAAAAGCAACCTCTATCTCCGGCAGAATTTTCAACTTACTGGTTAAGCAAAGATGCCTTTGTTGTCAGGACATCTGGTAAGGATGCTACACACAAGCCAATAGAAATATTAGGGGCGTTTTATTTAAAACCAAACTTCCCTGGTCGGTGTTGCCATATTTGCAACGCTGGTTTTATTGTACAACCTGGGTTACGCGGTCAGGGCATTGGGCGATTCATGGGGGAGGCTATGCTCTTGATAGCAGCAAACCTGGGCTACGAAGCAGTAATGTTCAATTTGGTCTTTGAAACTAATATACCTTCAATTACCCTTTGGCAATCGTTAGGATTTGAGATTATTGGACGAATCCCGCGTGCGGCGAAGCTAGGGGATGAACAAGTGGTAGATGCGCTGATGATGTATCGTGCTTTGGGTTGAAGACTTCTCTATCTTTGTATGTACTAGAAGTCAGCCCTAGTGCATAAATGTTAGGATTGCCACAGAAAGAGAATAGCGAAAGAGAAGGAAAAAGAACTGAATGGCAGAAGTTGATAAGTCAATATCCTTCGATGGCAGGGATATTCGACTGAAAGTAGGCTTACTAGCTCCCCAGGCAGGTGGGTCGGTTTTGATAGAATCAGGGGATACATCCGTTTTAGTGACAGCTACGCGATCGCAAGCCAGAGAAGGCATTGATTTTCTTCCCCTCACTGTAGATTACGAAGAAAGGTTGTATGCAGCTGGTAGGATTCCCGGCGGGATCATGCGGCGCGAAGGTCGTCCACCAGAAAAAACAATTCTCACCAGCCGTCTTATAGACCGTCCCATGCGTCCCTTGTTCCCCTCATGGTTACGGGATGATCTGCAAATTATCGCCTTAACGCTATCGATGGACGAGTTGGTTCCACCCGATGTACTAGCAGTCACAGGCGCTTCCATCGCTACCCTGATTGCTCAGATTCCTTTTAATGGGCCAATGGCAGCAGTTCGCGTTGGTTTAGTGGGAGATGATTTCATTATTAACCCCACTTATGCAGAAACTGAAGCCGGAGACTTGGATCTGGTAGTAGCAGGTTCACCACATGGCGTAATCATGGTGGAGGCGGGAGCCAATCAGTTGCCAGAACGAGATATCATCGAGGCGATTGACTTTGGTTATGAAGCAGTGCGGGACTTAATCAAAGCGCAGCAAGATTTAGTAGCAGAACTGGGCTTAGTGATAGTGCAAGAAGCACCACCAGTAGTAGACCAGACGCTAGAAAATTATATCCGCGATCGCGCTAACGGTCAGATTAAGAAAATTCTCTCTCAATTTAACTTCACCAAACCCGAACGCGATGCAGCTTTAGATGTCGTCAAGGATGAAATTGCCACGACGATTAAGGAACTTCCAGAAGAAGATCCAATTCGAGTTGCTGCAACTGCAAATAGCAAAGCACTTGGTAACACTTTTAAAGATATTACTAAGTACTTCATGCGGCGGCAAATCATCGAAGATAACGTTCGCGTTGATGGTCGTAAACTCGATGAAGTACGTCGTGTTTCTTGTTCAGTTGGTGTCTTACCAAAGCGAGTCCACGGTAGCGGTTTATTTAACCGGGAGCTAACTCAGGTATTATCTACTTGTACTTTAGGTACACCTGGGGATGCTCAAAACCTCAACGATGATATGCAGTTAGACCAACATAAGCGTTATCTGCATCATTACAACTTCCCGCCGTTCTCAGTCGGGGAAACCAAGCCAATGCGTTCACCAGGAAGGCGTGAAATCGGTCACGGGGCATTAGCAGAGCGATCGCTAATTCCTGTGTTACCCTCAAAAGAACAATTTCCCTACGTGATTCGCATCGTATCGGAAGTACTTTCTTCCAACGGTTCCACCTCAATGGGTTCAGTCTGCGGTTCCACCCTCGCCCTGATGGATGCTGGTGTACCAATTATCAAACCCGTCAGTGGCGCAGCAATGGGTCTGATTAAGGATGGGGACGAAGTGCGAATCCTCACCGATATTCAGGGCATTGAGGACTTTTTGGGCGATATGGACTTCAAGGTTGCTGGGACGGATACCGGAATTACCGCCTTGCAAATGGATATGAAAATCCCCGGTTTGTCTTTGGAGGTTATTTCCCAAGCCGTCCACCAAGCCAAAGCAGCTAGGTTGCACATTCTGGAGAAAATGCTCGCCTGCATTGACACACCACGGATAGAAACCTCACCTTATGCCCCACGTCTGTTAACAATCAAGATTGATTCAGACATGATTGGTCTGGTCATCGGGCCTGGTGGTAAGACTATTAAGGGGATTACCGAAGAAACTGGTGCAAAAATTGACATCGAAGATGATGGCACGGTAACAATTTCGGCTGTGGATGAGAACAAGGCGAAGAGAGCCAGAAACATCATCCAAGGCATGACTCGCAAGTTACACGAAGGGGATGTCTATGCAGGACGCATTACTCGGATTATACCCATAGGTGCATTTGTGGAATTTCTGCCTGGGAAAGAAGGGATGATCCACATCTCACAACTAGCTGACTACCGCGTTGGCAAAGTTGAGGATGAAGTAGCGGTGGGCGATGAAGTGATTATCAAAGTCCGTGAAATTGATAACAAAGGTCGGATTAATCTCACTCGCTTGGGTATCCACCCAGATCAAGCAGCAGCAGCACGAGAAGCGGCGGCGGTGAATCGGTAACTCGATTTGGATTTTAGATTTTATCTAAAATCCGCGATGCCTACTGTGAAGGCATCGCTGTTTGCTTCTCAAAATTATTTGCACGAAATTTATTAAAACTCCTACTTGTAAATCTCTTTGATGACTATAAAAGATAAGTAACTAAACTTAAATAAATTAAAGTTTGTAGTAAGGACTTTAGTCCTAATAATCCTACTTTTGAGTGATTTATATCATGTCCGGCAAATTACTTGTGATATGTCATTGCGAGTGCAACGAAGTGGAAGGAAGCAATCGCAAGGCTTTTGGGATTGCTTCACTTCGTACCCTGCGGGAACGCTAAGGGCAAACGCAATGACAATTATTTAACCGGACATGATATTATCCCTCAAAAGTAGGTTTTTATTTTTTAATTTTAACTACCTACTTAATACTATATAGAATCGTAGGTTGGGTTGAACGAAGTGAAACCCAACAAAGCCTTGATAATGTTGGGTTTCGTTCCTCAACCCAACCTACGCCTACTAAAAAGCTTGCAATCTCTAAGTTTTTTAATTGCGAATTGGTATAATACACCCTACAATACCGATCCCAGTTACGTGAGGTACAGATAATATTTTGAAACGCAAAGGGACGCAAAGTAAAGCGCAGAGGTACGCAGAGATTTGTACCTCAGCAGACTAGGAAAAGCTATATCCCTCTTCTGTCACTTTCCGGGAGGGCGATCGCTAGAAGCCTGATGAGGCAATCAATACAAGCTATACTATTAGGAAAAAATCGGTCTTGTATTTGTTATTAGAAAATAAGAGCGCGATCGCAGGTTATACAAAAGCTCTAGAATTCAGAAATGGCAAAAGTTTTCGGAGAGTGACAGAAGAGGGATATTAATCAAATAGTAATCATGTATAAAAAGATACGCTTAAAATTAGTAATATCTTGTTATAAATATCCCTCCAACTTCCCTCAAAAACTTTGCTTTAATTTCGTACTTTTGAAGGATGGACGCTTCATCACAAGAAGATAAAAATAGACTTTTATTTAGATTTTAATTAGCTTGTCACTTTTGAATCACATTTATTTTTTATAGTTTTAATGTTTAGTTAATAAACAAATGGCTATAACGGTTCTCTTTTACGTGAGATACACCCATACAATCTTGTTCCGCATCTAAATAGAAACCGCCATAACATTCAGGCTTTACTCTCCTGATTCTCAATCTTGAGGCAAACAAAATGACAGCAACATCTGAAAAAAGCATGCAGCCACAGCAATGGCACAACTTACCTGAATCAAATGTGGCTCGGCATTTAAACACAAATCTAGAAACAGGTTTGACTTCAGATGAGGTGACAAAACGACGCGAACGTTTTGGTTCTAATGAACTCAAGGGCAAACCTGGAACAAATCCAATGTTAAGGTTTTTGTTGCAATTTAACCAACCCTTGCTCTACATTTTGCTAATTGCGGGTGCAATCAAAGCTTTAATTGGCCAGTGGGTGAATGCTTGGGTAATTTGGGGCGTAACTCTAATTAATGCCATTATTGGTTTTATTCAAGAATCGAAAGCAGAAAGTGCGATCGCAGCCTTAGCTTCTTCAGTACAAACTAACGCAACTATCCTTCGCAACGGCCAAAAGGTACAGATTCCATCAGCAGAGTTAGTACCTGGAGATTTGGTGCTACTGACTTCTGGAGATAAAGTACCAGCCGATTTGCGTCTTGTGAGAGCCAAAAATCTGCAAGTTAATGAATCAGCGCTTACGGGTGAGTCAGTCGCGATCGAAAAAAATACCCAACCCTTGAATGCAGATGCACCTTTAGCAGAACGGCACAACATGGCTTATGCGGGTAGCTTTGTCACCTTTGGTACTGCTAGAGGAATCGTAGTAGCCATTGGAGAAGCTACGGAAACCGGGCGGATATCCCAACTCATTGAGCAAGGAACCAGCCTGAAAACTCCCCTAACACGGAAATTTGATAAATTTAGCCGCACCTTGCTGTACATCATTCTAGCGATCGCCGCACTAACCTTTGCAGTCGGGCTGGGATACGGTAACTCATGGGCAGAAATGTTTGAAGCTGCTGTTGCTTTTGCTGTAAGTGCGATTCCTGAAGGATTGCCTGCTGTAGTGACGGTAACATTAGCGATAGGTGTTTCCCGGATGGCGCGGCGACATGCGATCGTTCGCAAATTGCCAGCAGTTGAAACTCTCGGCGGTGCTACAGTTATCTGCTCTGATAAAACTGGCACTCTAACTGAAAATCAGATGACTGTGCAAGCAATTTATGCAGGAGAAGAAAATTATACAGTCACAGGTGTAGGCTATGTTCCAGAGGGAGAGATTTTGTTAGATGAACAACCAATAGATTGGCATAATTTTCCTGTTTTGCAAGAATGTCTCAAAGCTGGATTGTTATGTAATGATTCACAATTGGAGACAAAAGATGGACAATGGCAAGTTGTTGGCGATCCCACAGAGGGAGGTTTGATAGTTGTTGCTAATAAAGTTGGACTGACTAGTAGCAACTTAGAACAAGAAATGCCCAGGCTGGATATTATTCCCTTTGAGTCTGAGTTTCAATACATGGCAACTTTGCATGAAGAAAGAAGTCGGAAAAATCCTTCACGAGTTAAAACTATCTATGTTAAAGGTTCAGTAGAATCTATTCTCAAACGTTGTCGGCAGACATTGGATGCTGAGGGAAATATTGTAGCAGTGAAGCCGGAAACTATACATCAAGAAGTTGATGCAATGGCTAATCAAGGTTTACGGGTGCTAGCTTTTGCAAAGAAATCGGGATCAGCAACTCAAAGTTCCCTAGAACATGCAGATATCGAAAAAGATTTGGTTTTCTTGGGATTGCAAGGAATGATCGATCCGCCTAGAACAGAAGCGATCGCAGCAGTCAAAGCATGTCAAAATGCTGGTATCCAGGTCAAAATGATTACAGGCGATCATGCAATCACAGCCAGAGCGATCGCAGAACGTATGGGTTTTAATCAAAATGGTGAAGTTCTTGCTTTCACTGGCGCTGAACTTTCCCAAATGGATAAATCAGCACTAGCGACGGCTATCGAAGATGGGGCCGTATTTGCCCGTGTTGCACCAGAACAGAAACTTCGCATCGTTGAAGCCCTCCAATCGAAAGGAGAGGTTGTTGCAATGACAGGGGATGGTGTCAATGACGCGCCAGCCCTGAAACAAGCAGATATTGGGATTGCAATGGGTGGTGCGGGTACAGAGGTGGCAAAAGAAGCCTCAGATATGATTTTGACTGATGATAACTTTGCCTCAATAGAAGCTGCCGTTGAGGAAGGGCGGACAGTTTACCGAAATTTGCTCAAAGCGATCGCCTTTATCTTACCTGTGAATGGTGGCGAATCAATGACAATTCTGATTAGTGTACTGCTTGCCAGAGAATTACCCATTTTATCTTTACAAGTTTTGTGGCTGAATATGGTTAATTCCATTGCTATGACTGTCCCTTTAGCCTTTGAGCCGAAGTCAGAAAGGGTAATGCAAAAATCACCGCGTAGCCCCCGCGAACCGTTACTTTCTAAAAGTTTAGTCCAAAGAATTTTAGTAATTTCTCTATTTAACTGGATTCTGATTTTTGGTGTATTTGAATGGACAAGACAAACTACAGGAAATATAGATTTATCCCGGACAATGGCAATTCAGGCTTTAGTAGCTGGGAGAATTTTTTATCTTTTAAGTATTAGTCAATTAGGAAGTGCGATCGTAAATAAAATTCGGGGAGTTAGACAAACAGTTAGTGATGTCTCAGCTATTGGAATTGGCATAGCTTGTACAATAATTTTGCAGATAATTTTCAGTCAGTGGAACTTGATGAATAACTTATTTTCCACTGCTCCACTGAGTTTAAATCAATGGCTAATTTGTTTTCTTGTAGGATTACCAATGATCGTAGTAGCAAGCCTAGTAAATCGCTTTGACCCTATTGATTAATGGAACTTTATAATTTCCGTAGGGGTAATTTATGAATTGCTCCTACAGCCTGTACCTGTGTTTCTCCAAACTCAAGTGAAATCGCAAATACGAGGTTATGAGGGTACTTTAGCCCCTCTGCTCTCAAATCTTGATTATAATTAACGTGGGTAAACTTCCGATCCTCACAAACCTGCAATTATTTTTAATTTAACTATAAGTTTACATAAATAAAGCTAAGTTACGATTTTTGTTATTTGTCATTTTTAATTGGTCATTGGTGATACTTTCAAAAAGTTTACCTTTAATAATATAGTTGTGTTTATTCCTAGCGACATACTTATTAGCTCACTATTAAATAAATCAACAAATATTAAATTAAGAAAGCAAACCTTATACTACTCAAGCTTGGTAGAGTTTTAGTATTTTGCTAGTATGAATTACTGAAATATAAACCTTGCTATAAAATACTAAAATATGTCATATTAAATACTTGAATTCCAAACTAAGGATATTGAAATAATGCTAGCAACATCTCTCAAAATTCTTAATGAGCATTATCAAGCTCTCAACAATGAAGGTGAAGATGTAATTAAAGGATTAATTCAAAGTCCTAAAACCCTACCTCCTAAATATTTTTACGATGATTACGGCTCGGAACTCTTTGAACAAATATGTGAATTACCTGAATATTACCCAACACGAACCGAAGCATGGATTTTGCATCAATATGCTGATGAAATAGCTCAGATAACAGGTGCTTGCGAACTGGTAGAATTAGGCAGTGGCAGTTCTACAAAAACTCTATTTTTGTTAGATGCTTACCAAAAAATTGCCAATTACTGTAGATATGTTCCCATTGATGTTAGTCACGGAATCCTGAAATCTAGCGTACTAAAACTAAAACAAAAATATCCAAATTTATTTGTTGAGGGATTAATAGGAACTTACGAACAAGCCTTGACAAAGCTAGAAACAACATTTGCATCATCACGGATGATTTTTTTCTTGGGAAGTTCTCTTGGTAATTTTAATCCACAAGAATGTAATGCTTTTTTAAGCCAAATTACTAGAGCTTTACAAGCAGGTGACTACTTCCTTTTGGGAATCGATTTACAAAAACCCAAGGAAATTTTAGAACCAGCTTATAACGATAGTCAGGGAGTAACAGCTGCTTTTAACTTAAATATCCTTTCCCATTTAAATTGGCGTTTTCAAAGCAATTTTGACCTTAATTTATTCAATCACCAAGCTATTTATAATCAAACTGATGCCCAAATTGAGATGTATCTGCATTGTCGAAAAACTCATGAGGTATCTCTAGAAGCCCTAGATTTGCAAGTTTGCTTTGCAGATGGAGAGAGCATTCTCACCGAAATTTCTCGCAAGTTTGATTTAGTAAATATGCAACAACAACTGGAGACACATGGACTTAAGACGTTGAAAACTTGGACAGATCCTAAACAGTGGTTTGGGTTAATTCTTTGTCAAGCTTAAATTTTGCTTCCTCAGAGTTTAATTTCAAAAAATATCTCTGTAAATTAGGCTTTAAACCCTAACTGATAAAGCTTATGGTTTAATCATAAATGGCACTTACTTAAAGCAAGTGGGCATTACCCAGACTAGGGTATATGCATTTCTCAATACTTAAGTAAGTGGCATTTATTCATGGATATTTATTTTCTCTACGTGAAAATAAAAACCAGCCCAGAGAAGTATAAACACAGTCTGCAATTAACCTATACTTTTAAAAAGCTTGGGTTATTAATACCCTAATTAAGGAAAATAGTTTAATTGTGTATTGTTTAAATATCAGTTAATTGACACCCATGAATAATCTACAATCTGCTAAACCTCCAAAACTTGATAGTTGTAATTCTCAAGCGATTCTCGATTACTTTGAAAATGCTTGGCAACTGGAAGATACTTTGATGAATAGCCTGGTTGGGGAAGATACATTCTATATAAATCCCGATCCTCTGAGAAATCCTCTAATTTTCTATCTAGGGCATTCGGCTGTTTTCTATATCAACAAATTAATTACCGTTGGATTATTAAAAAAGAGTATCAATCCTGACTATGAAATCCTGTTTGAAATTGGAGTCGATCCAGAGATACCAGAGGAATTGAATGAAGCGATCGCTCATTTGGAATGGCCGCAATTTGCACAAACTTGGGAGTATCGAAAACAAGCATATTCTGTAATTTCCGAAGTAATTAAAACTACCCCAATTACTCTACCAATTCATCCCAATCATCCTCTCTGGGCTTTAATTATGGGGATTGAACACCAGCGTATTCATATTGAAACCTCTTCGATGTTAATTCGCCAACTACCAATTGAGAGAGTAAAACGCCCCCAAAACTGGCAATACGCCCCTTTTAATGGTTACACTCCTCAAAACGAACTGATACGAGTTCCTGGTGGGGTAGTAAAGCTGGGTAAAGCCTTTGACGATCCAACCTATGGGTGGGATATTGATTATGGCGATCGCACTGTTGAAGTCCAACCTTTTTTAGCCAGTAAATATCTGATTACCAATTCAGATTTTGTTTATTTTGTCAAGGCTGGTGGCTACGAAAATCAAGCGTATTGGCATGAAGAATCTTGGCATTGGAAAACTGAAAACAACGTCAAATATCCCAAATTTTGGATACCTCAAAATGGCAGTTACAAGTATCGAGCCATGTTTGATGAAATCGACTTACCCTTAGATTGGCCTGTAGAAGTTAACCACTATGAAGCAATGGCTTACTGTCGTTGGCAAGATAAAGATACTCGTTTAATGAGTGAAGGCGAATATCATTTAGCAACCTATGGTAGTAGTTTCGTAGAAGATGTAGACAATTACAATGTGAATTTAAAATTTGGCTCACCTAGTCCAGTGGGAATGCTAGAAAGCGCCAAAAGCTATTCTGGATTATACGATTTACGTGGTAATGTTTGGGAACATTTGAGTGACCATTTAAATCCTTTATCAGGATATAAGCCTCATTATCTTTACGAAGACAATTCTGCTATATTTTTTGATAATAAACATCAAATGATGTTAGGAGGATGTTGGATAACTAACGGTACAGAAGCTTTAAAATATTATCGCAATTGGTTCCGTCCCAATTTTTATCAACACACTGGTTTTAGGATTGTTCAGGATATCAAGCATTAACGGTAATTAATATTAGCCCCAAATCTAGAAGGAATAGTACGAAAAATTTCCTTATAATTGAATTTAATTAATGCAAGCTCTCTTTGGATTTCAATAACAACCTAAAAACAGGAAATTATTAACTATGAGACCAAATCCTATTCCCCTACAACCCGGTCAAGAGTCAGTTTGGGATTATCCGCGTCCGGCTCGTTTAGAAGATAGCAACAAATTAATTCGGATTATTGTTAATAATATTGTTTTAGCAGAAACAAGTAAAGCTAAAAGAGTCGTAGAAACTAGCCACCCTCCTTCTTATTACATTCCTTCAGAAGACATTAAACTAGAATATCTGATAGAAACACCTAAAAAAACTTGGTGTGAATGGAAAGGCAAGTGCCAATATTATGATATAAGCATCGGTGATAAGTATATAAATAATGCTGCTTGGCGATATTTTGACCCCACACCTGATTTTGTGACGATTCAAGAATACTATGCTTTTTATCCTAGTTTGATGGATGCTTGTTATGTAAATGATGAGCTAGTTATGTCTCAACCCGGTGATTTTTACGGGGGATGGATTACTGCTGATATTGTCGGGCCATTTAAAGGTAGTCCGGGAACAATGGGGTGGTAATTTGGAAGATAAGATTAAATAGTTAATTCTCAATCTAAACTACTAGGTGACTTGATGATGAGATGCTCTAAATAAGCTATAGGAAACATCATTCCTGGTTTCTTTGTAGGAGAATTTAGTGTGTTGAATAACCTGTCCCAAAATCCTTGAATCCCATAGTTTCTCTTGAAACAACTGTGGTGAAGATCGTGAAAATCTGATGGAACAAAAAAGATTGATAATGAACTATGACCTTCTAGGTTGTAAGCATTTCCTATAATAGTCCAAGCGCATAGCTGGGTTATATCATACCCAAATATAAAGATAGGCAAAAGGTCTGTAATAGTAACAATAATATATTCAGTTAAACTCTTATGTCCAGCGACAAAACTTGATGAGTCGGCGAACTCATGATGTTTTAGATGGATTTTCTGTAAAAATTTTTTATGAAGTAAGAAATGGCAAACGTAAAAACAGAAATCAGCCAGAACTATTCTCATCAAGAACCATCCAAAGTTTAGTAGCAAGCCATTACCTCTATTTACCTCTGGTGCTAGATAGAGGATTATTAAAGCTGCTATGAAACTTCTAATTTCCCCAATAATGATACCTTTTATAGTAAAAGATGGAAAAGGTTGTTTCTTGACTTTTTTAACCCTGACATTCAGTTTTTCTGTCCAAGTATCATTGTTCTTAATTACTTTTTCTATAAATAGACCAATGCTATAAAATGACACAGAGCCAACTAGCCAGTACAAAACTACCTGAGTTATAAAGTTGAGTTCAATATCAATATTGTGCAACAGTAAGTAAAATCCCTGCTGAACAATTGTGCAACTAATAGCGATTTTTAGATAAAATTCAACTTCAAAACAGAAATCAAAAATTTTTTTCATCACTGTGTAATTATAGTAGTTACTTTATTTTATTCAATCTTTTCATCTAAGCAAGCTTTTTGTATAGGTAGAAATAAAAAATACATCCTTTTTATACCGCTTCATCTGTTTTTAAACAATATAATCAATAATTCTTTGATGGTAAAGAGCGAACATATTTATCCGGTAAGTAATTCAAAATTCTAAATTGTCTGACTTGCTTCACATTTGATTTGGTAGTTTCTTAGAGTTTAGCCACTTGCGAACAACTTCTTCAACTGGGCGAGATTGATTGTCAACTTGATAATTCATTTTTTGCATTTCTTCATTAGAAATTAACCCAGATAATTGATTAATAACTTTTCGTAGCTCTGGATGTTTTTCTAGAATTGCCTGGTTAAAGATAGGTACAGCTTCATAAGGTGGAAAGTATTTTTTGTCATCTTCTAAAATAACTAAATTCAAAATAGGAATCAAGCCATCTGTGGAATTAGCTGCTATTAAATCTACTTTCTTTTCTTTTAAAGCTTGATACATCAACCCTAACTCCATTTGTCGGGGAGGTTTGTTAAATTTTAAGCCATAGGTTTTAGCTAACCCTGGATAACCATCTTGTCGTTCTAGAAACTCATAACCAAATCCTGCTTGCATTTGAGGCGTATATTTAGCAACTTCAGAAAGGGTTTTAATTTGCCACCGTTGAGCATCTTCACCCCTGATAATCATCGCAAAGGTATTGTTAAATCCTAAACTCGGCATAACTTCTAATTTAAATTTCTGGCTGTAATCTTGTTTAATTTTTTCGTAGACTAGTTGGGGATTACTAATAGGTTTATGTTTCAGAACCGATGTGAAACTTGTCCCTGTGTATTCTACATAGCCAGATATTTGCCTTGTTTTTACAGCTTCATGACATATAAAAGTTCCACCTAAATTTAAGCGCCTATCAACCCTTAATTTGGTATGAGATTCAATTTGTTGAGCCAGTAATTCTCCTAAAATAACTTGTTCAGTGAAATTTTTAGATCCAATAATAATTGTTGGTGGCGTTAGCCAATAAGTAAAACTAATTAGTCCCCCAATTAGTAATGTTAAAATAGCCAAATAAACGGCGGTTTTGCGATTAATTTTTATAATTTTCTCTGTTTGCTGTGTCAGATTTTTTTCTAACCATCCCAAGGAAAAATCTGCACCTAACGCAATTAAAGCGGCGGGTATTGCTCCAGCTAAAATTAGCTGATTATTCAGGGTAGAAATCCCCCGAAAAATAAATGTCCCCAAACCCCCGCCGCCGATGGCTGAGGCAATGGTAGCAATTCCCACAGAAATAACTGTTGCTACTCTAACTCCTGCCAAAATCACGCCTAAAGCTAAGGGGATTTCTACTTGAAACAGTAATTGATTATCTGTCATCCCCATCCCTCGCCCAGCCTCTCGAATTGCTGGATCGACACTATTAATACCAATGTAAGTATTACGAATTACTGGGAGCAAAGCATAGAGAATTAAGGCGATAATAGCAGGAATTTTCCCAATTCCTCCAATAAATGGTACAGAAATTAGAAAGCCAAATATAGCTAAACTAGGAGTAGTTTGAATAGCGTTACTTAGCCCGATAATAGGTTGGGCGAGTTTGGGATGGCGAGTGATAAAAATGCCTGAAGGAATGCCGATGGCGATCGCTACCATCATTGCAATTACGACTAATATTAAATGTTCTCCAGTGCGGAGGAGAATTTCTAGGAAATATTGGCTCAAAAACAAAGTTATCTCCTAATACAGTTAAGTTATTGTAACCACATATATTTATAAACTCCAATAGGAGAGAAAATGCTCTCTGTCTGCTACCATCTTTCATTTTAAGCAAAAGGAAGAGGAGTATTTGCTACGAAAAAATTTGCCCAAGGGGAAGCCGTCGTGGTAGGTATAGCAATCCTAAATCATTCGTGAACAACTAGATCCCCGACTTCTTAAATAAGTCGGGGATCTGAGTCTTGTGATTTTCACAAATCAAATAGGATTGCTATATATTGCAGATTATTTTAAAACTCAAAGTAAATGATGTTATTTAAAATAGCACCTGTAGCGGCATAAAAAATAATTTTGCGTAATTTAAAACTCATTGTAGAGACGTTGCACTATAACGTCTCCACATTTAAATCCTCGTTTTGCTTAAGCTTTTTTCAACCAGCTAAACATAGCGCGTAAATCTTTACCGACTTCCTCAATTTTGTGTTCAGATTCTTTGCGACGCATGGCGGTAAATCCTGGTTTACCAGATTGGTTTTCGAGAACAAATTCTCGTGCAAATTGCCCAGATTGAATTTCGCTGAGAATCTTCTGCATTTCAGCTTTGGTTTGTTCGGTAACAATCCTTGGCCCACGAGTATAATCGCCATATTCAGCAGTGTTAGAAATGCTGTCGCGCATTTTAGCTAAACCACCTTCCACAACCAAGTCAACAATCAGCTTGACTTCATGCAGACATTCAAAATAAGCCAATTCTGGTTGATAACCAGCTTCTACCAATGTTTCAAATCCAGCTTTGATTAAAGCACTCAAACCACCGCACAATACTGCTTGTTCGCCAAATAAATCTGTTTCGGTTTCTTCGCGGAAAGTCGTTTCGAGAACACCAGCGCGAGTACCACCGATACCTTTAGCATAAGACATGGCGCGATCGCGTGCCTGACCACTGGCATCTTGATAAACTGCAAACAGCGCTGGTACGCCTTCACCACCTTCATAAGTCCGCCGTACCAAATGCCCCGGCCCTTTTGGTGCTACCATCACCACATCTACATTAGCTGGTGGTACAACTTGCCCAAAGTGAATATTGAAGCCGTGGGCAAAAGCTAACACATTCCCTTCTTCTAGATTTGGTTCAATCTCGTTTTTGTAAATCGTTTTTTGGACTTCATCAGGTAACAAAATCATGATGAAATCAGCAGCATTGGCAGCATCTGCAACATTTTTCACAGTTAACCCAGCTGCTTCAGCTTTTGCTACTGACTTACTACCCGGATATAGTCCCACAATCACATTCAAACCACTATCTTTGAGATTGAGAGCGTGGGCATGACCTTGAGAACCATAGCCGATGATAGCAATAGTTTTTCCAGCCAAAAGGTCTAAATTGGCATCTTCGTCATAATACATCCGGGCCATAGAAGCATCTCCTGTCAGCAAGCATCGTCATTAATTCGCAGGCTTACGATTGTACCTCAAATTGAGTAACCACAGATTAACTGTCAAATATTGAATTTATCCCCTTGAACTCCGGGGACTAAGGACAAATGACAAATGACTAACCCTGTTACATAAATCGCAACAATGCAAGCTTTAAGTTTTTCATCAGCAATACTGGGATTAACTTCATCCATCTGGAGGTAGATTATGTATACTTCAATTAAATTCCCGCGCACATCTGCTTTATTTATAAGTGCGTTATTGGGAGGGGTGATTTTCACTAGTTGCGCCTCTTCGGATCGATCAACAAATCAGTCTGCACCTCAAATTGCAGCCAATGGCGCGGTAAGTCAATTAACTGCTCTTGAAGACAGTGTTTCCCAAAATGCGGAAACTGCATCATCAATAGTCCGTTCTCGTCCCCAACTCATCAAAAAGGCAGCAATCTCTTTGACTGTCAACTCTGTAGAGAAGACTATTGATGCTGTTTCGCAAATTATCAATAAACAGCAAGGGGACTTGATCGGTTTGAAACAACAACAACCCAAAACCGACAACCCGCGTTACACAGCAACAATCCAATTGCGGATACCAGAGAATTTGCTGGAATCTACCCTGGAAGAACTAGCTAAATTAGGCACTGTTGAGAGTCGTAATATCACTGCCGAAGATGTGGGCGATCGCTTGGTAGATTTCCAAGCCAGACTAACGAATCTACAAAAAACTGAAGCCAATTTGCAAAAAATTATGGATCGGGCGGGTTCTGTTAGAGATGTGCTTAGTGTTGCCCAGGAGTTGAGTAATGTCAGACAAACGATAGAACAAATTAATGCCCAACTCAAAAGCCTACAAAATCAAGTAGCTTATTCCACTATTACGCTGAATTTACAAGCAGCAGTTTCCAGCACCAGTTCACAACCTGCCTTGGGTTTGCAAGTTCAGGAGACTTGGAATAAATCTACTCACTCCTTTGGTTCATTTTCCGTTGGCTTACTCAAGCTGGGTATTTGGTTAATTGTTTATAGTCCCTATTTGTTAATTTTTGCTGCTCTTATCTATGGTTTTAACCGTTGGCGGCGAACTCATTCACCACGTTTAACACAAGCACCAGAATCAACTAGTTCTGAGTAAGTTTGCATAAATTTTACATCTACCCTTGAGAAATTTACATAAGCAAAGAGTAATTCAAATATTGCCAACTCTTATTGTTTGCACCTCCATCGGGAAAATTTCTCTTTATCCTGTAGTTTTAGTTACTTTAATACTTTTTCAAAAGTAAAGAGCAATACAAAATATGTGATGACAATTTTGATACAAATTTGTTAAGAATAGTTACAATAGTCGGCATACACAATAAGATTTCTTATGGTAAATTCACTTGACAATAATCCACCACATCAAGTAGTTATTGTTGGCGGTGGTTTTGGTGGACTTTATGCGGCAAAAACACTCGCCAAGGCAGCCGTAAACGTTACTCTGATTGATAAACGTAACTTTCATCTATTTCAACCCCTCCTATACCAAGTCGCCACAGGTGCGCTATCTCCTGCGGATATCTCCTCACCGTTGCGTTCTGTCCTCAGCAAGAGCAAGAATACGAAAGTGCTGCTGGGAGAGGTGAATAATATTGATCCAGAAGCAAAACAAGTGACTGTGGGCGACGAAGCAATAGCTTACGATACGTTGATTGTTGCCACAGGTGCAAAGCATTCCTACTTTGGCAAAGACAACTGGGAAGAATTCGCCCCAGGCTTGAAAACTGTAGAAGATGCCATAGAGATGCGTAGCCGGATTTTTTCAGCCTTTGAAGCCGCAGAAAAAGAAACCGATCCAGAAAAACGTCGGGCTTGGTTAACCTTTGTAATTGTGGGTGGTGGCCCTACTGGTGTAGAGTTAGCTGGCGCGATCGCAGAATTGGCAAATCAAACTCTCAAAGAAGATTTCCGCAACATCGACACCTCAGAAGCCAAAATTTTGCTATTAGAAGGGCTTGATCGGATTCTGCCACCCTTTGCACCAGAGTTATCACAAGAAGCGGAAGCATCCCTGACACGCTTGGGTGTGGTTGTCCAGACAAAAACACTGGTAACGAATATTGAAAATGATACTGTTACCCTCAAACAAGGCGATGAAGTTAAAGAAATTGCCTCAAAAACGGTATTATGGGCAGCAGGCGTAAAAGCTTCAGCAATGGGAAAAGTGCTAGCAGAACGCACAGGTGCTGAGTGCGATCGCGCTGGACGGATTATCGTTGAACCTGACTTGAGTATTAAGGGACATCCCAATATTTTTGTAGTTGGCGACTTAGCAAATTTTTCTCATCAAAATGGTAAACCGTTACCCGGTGTTGCACCTGTAGCCAAGCAAGAAGGTGAATATGTCGCAACATTAGTCCAACAGCGACTTGCAGGTAAAAGTTTGCCACCCTTTGCTTATACCGATCATGGTAGTTTAGCGATGATTGGGCACAATTCTGCTGTAGTCGACTTGGGCTTTATGAAGCTGAAAGGTTTCGTTGCATGGTTGTTTTGGCTGGTGATTCACATCTACTTCTTAATTGAATTTGACAACAAATTAGTAGTAATGATTCAGTGGGCGTGGAATTATTTCACCCGGAATCGCGGAGCAAGATTGATTACAGGTAAAGAAACCCTCACGGAATTTGTAATTAGCGATCGCAACAATTATTCAGCCGATAGTAAACAGCCGGTAAATGTCTAATTTGTCATTAGTTATTCTCCCCCTGCTCCCTCATCCCCACTCCCCATAACAAAGTTATCGCCCTCATAAATTAGCAGTAAGCTATTTGAGGGCGTTTTTCATAATCCACATAATGGCAACTATTAACGACAACTACCTGAAACTGAAAGCAGGTTATCTGTTTCCAGAAATTGCTCGGCGGGTGAATGCCTTTGCAGAAGCGAATCCTGATGCTAAAATCATCCGGCTGGGCATTGGCGATGTTACCGAACCTCTGCCGGAGGCTTGCCGCGCAGCGATGATTAAAGCTGTGGAAGAAATGGGCGATCGCAATACCTTCAAAGGCTACGGGCCAGAACAAGGCTACGCTTGGTTACGGGAGAAAATTGCTACTCAAGATTTCCAAGCACGGGGAGCCGATATCGATGCTTCCGAAATCTTTATCTCCGATGGTTCCAAGTGCGACACGGGCAATATTCTGGAAATCTTTGGACATGACAATCTAATTGCCGTTACTGACCCAGTTTATCCCGTATACGTAGATACTAACGTTATGGTGGGAAATACGGGAGATGCCAACGATAAAGGCGAATTTGAAGGCTTAGTTTATCTACCAATTACGGCTGATAACAACTTTACCGCCGAAATTCCCTCAAAGAAAGTCGATTTAATTTATCTCTGCTTTCCCAATAACCCCACTGGCGCAACTGCTACCAAGGAATATCTCAAAGCATGGGTAGACTATGCCAAAGCTAATAACTCGATTATTTTCTTTGATGCAGCCTACGAAGCTTATATTACCGATCCGTCGATTCCTCACTCAATTTATGAAATTGAAGGTGCAAGAGATGTTGCGATCGAATTTCGGTCTTTCTCCAAAAACGCAGGTTTTACAGGAACTCGTTGCGCCTTAACCGTTGTACCGAAGACACTCACAGGAAAAGCCGCCGATGGTTCCGATGTGGAACTGTGGAAACTCTGGAATCGCCGCCAGTCTACCAAGTTTAATGGCGTTTCTTACATCGTTCAACGGGGAGCCGAAGCGGTTTACTCTGAAGAAGGGCAAGCACAAATCAAAGCATTGGTTAATTTCTATCTAGAAAACGCCAAAATTATCCGCGAGAAACTTACAGCCGCCGGATTATCAGTGTATGGTGGCGTGAATGCACCTTACGTTTGGGTGAAAACGCCTAATGGTTTATCCAGTTGGGAATTCTTTGACAAGTTGCTGCAAACTGTCAACGTTGTAGGGACACCTGGTTCTGGCTTTGGGGCTGCGGGTGAAGGTTACTTCCGCATTTCGGCGTTTAACAGCCGGGAGAATGTGGAAGAAGCGATGAAGCGGATTGCTGAGAAGTTTAAGGTGTAGAGCGATCGCTTTTGTTAAACTCAATCTATTAATCTAAAGGTTACGGTGGGCTGGATTATCCACCGCAACCTGATAGATAATTAATTTAACTTAGCTTAATCATATTCTGGTTATGACCGACAAAGACTCATGATGCAGTGCAACTAAATTTATTTATAAAGCTCATTAGTTTTGAATTTTGAGCGATCGCGTAGCATCTCATAGAGAAGCGACGTTACTGCTGTCATTAAAGGCAAAACAGCTTATAGCTTTTCCTAGTCTGCTGAGGTACAAATCTCTGCGTACCTCTGCGCTTTACTTTGCGTCCCTTTGCGTTTCAAAATATTATCTCTACCTCACGTAACTGGGAATCGCTATATCTCCAAAGGGACATTAGCTCATCCTCGTAGCTTCTTATGTACCTGCGCCAGATACCACATATAATCTTCAATTTTATAATTATCAGCAGCTTTAACTATATTAGGACTTACGCAATAACTCTCTAAAACCTTATTCCTTTGCGTCCTTTGCGTCCTTTGCGGTTCGTTTTTTCATGATTTTGCGTAAGTCCTGTATATATTCGTGAGCCAAATCAACATTGTTCTCAACTTCGTAAGCTGTTACGCCTACAATTTGCATATAATAAAGATGAATGTAACTTCGGGTACAGGTTATTATGCCGGCTATTGT
>NZ_JAYGHE010000094.1:0-26002 GCF_034931145.1 Nostoc sp. UHCC 0252
GGAATTGTTTGTTGGGAACTCGGTTGAAGTGCGATCGCTTAGTGGTGCGGTCAAGTTCGCGGGTGAGATGATTAACTGCGACTCCAAGAATGGAATTGTGACTGTGGCCACCGAGCAAGGGAACCGAGATGCAATTTTATGCGAGACGTTTGTAATTGACTAAGGAATGCAACTGACCATCGCTACTGTTGTGACGGGAGCTTAATCGAAAGCACTTCTAAATTAGGTTGCTCCATGTCCTGTATGACTACCGAATTACAGGAGATTGTGAGTAAGCCATCGTGTTGATTGATAAGACACTGCCATGATACAAAGACCGCCAACGATGGTAGTCCCGGTACAAAATCTGGCTGTAATAGTGCCAAGCCTAAGCCCACCAGAAGACTTGAAAAAGTCTTGGATAAATGGGTAATGAGGTATGCATAACAAGCACCAAACCACTGAGGAGCCGTGTGAAGGGAAACTTTCATGCACGGTTTTGAAGACCAACGGGGTTGGTGACAACCTCGTTGAGTTTAATGATCTACAGTCTGGCAATGAAAATAAATCGGCACGGACGCGCCAAAGTTCTAACGCAGTCATCGCATATTGGCACGGTGATGCTAGATACAGCTAATCTTCAGTCATGGCTTAGACAATGACCGCGATCGCAACGAGAACACCGCAGGCATCGCAGACTAACTATTTGGCATTGAGCCAAGATGGACGTATTTATTAATTGATAAGTATTCGCAATAACTCTTGAGTGGCTTGTCTCTCAACGAAAGAATAAGCCTCCCAGCGTAGTAGACTGTCCATAATATAGCGCGTACACCGGACACTAACCCTGCGAATAAATGAGGCCACCGCCCCCAGTTCGTCTACCCAACAAACATTACAGGTCTAGAGAATACCTTACACCAAGCGAGGTGCGATCGCTACTCGATGCCGCTCTAGAACGCAAAGCACGTTATTCTCACCGTGATTATACACTGATGTTGCTCATGTTTCGCCACGGTCTGAGGGTAGGGGAAGCTGTAGGGGCTAAGTGCGGTTTAAGATGGGATGCGCTGATGTGGGCCGAACGTCAGATTTTCATCACCAGGGAAAAGGGCAGTGACTCTGGGGTGCATCCCTTGAGAGATGATGAATTAGTTTTGCTCAAAGAACTTAGAGAGATGTTGCCTGATAGCAAATACATCTTCGTTTCCGAGCGTGGTGAGGTGATGTCTACTGATGCGGTGCGAAAGCTGCTTGGGCGACTGGCGGCACAGGCTGGGCTTGATATCAAAGTTCACTGTCACATGATGCGCCATGCCTGCGGCTACTATCTGGTGAATCAGGGTTACAACACCAGAGAAATTCAAGACTTCCTGGGACACCGTGATATCAAACACACTGAAAAATATACCAAGCTGAATGCTCGACGCTTCCTGAATTTTGATTGGGGCGATTTGTAAAAATTCTGGTCAGAGCCGCTTTAATCATCAAGGTTAATTTGGGAACCCTATAAATAACCAATGACAATCGTCAGGATGTAAGGGGAGCCAATCTGAGGTGATGCTATCAAATAACAAAAATTCTCCTAACAAGGGGAATCTACCGTTACGCTTAGTGCTTGTGCTTCCTTTCGTTTTGCAAATTTTCGCCGCAGTAGGTCTAACAGGCTATTTATCTCTCCGCAACGGACAACAAGCAGTGAATGATTTAGCCAATCGATTGCAACGTGAAGTTAGCGATCGCATCGACCAGCATTTAGATAGTTACCTGAATACAGGTCGTCACCTAGCTGAAATTAACGGCGGTGCGATGGATATGGGATTACTTGACCCGAACAATCCACAGCAACTTGGGCAGTTTTTCTGGAAGCAACTCCAACTGCATAATGTTGGCTATATTGGTTTTTGCTTGCAGACAGGAGATTTTGCAGGTGCTGGACGCTTCTTTGATGATGGTCGCGTTACAGTCGATGAAGTTTCCCGCAAGCGCAATGGCAATCAACATTGGTATATCTACAACACAGATAAACTAGGGAATCGGGCTAAACTGGCGATCGATAATGGCCCTTACATTGCGATGCAAGAAGCTTGGTGTGAAGAGCCAGCAAAGACAGGCAAATCGATGTGGACGCTTTATCAATGGCAATCGCCGCCTTATACGCTATCTGTGTCTGCCAATCGTCCAATTTATGACAAAAACAAGAATTTAATTGGTGTTATTGGAGTTGACCAACGACTGACGCAGATTAGTGATTTTCTCCAGCAGCTAAAAGTTAGTCCATCTGGGAAAACTTTTATTTTGGAACGCAATGGATTGTTAATTGCAAGTTCCAACAAAGAACAACCTTTTACGCTTGTTAATGGCAAAGCTAAAAGGCTTCATGGCTCTGACAGTAAAGATCCACTGATTCAAGCTACTGCAAAACATTTAACTGAGCGTTTTAAGAATTTATCAACCATCAAAGACAATCAGTCGTTGGAATTTCAACTTAACGGTCAGCGCCATTTTGTTCAAGTGGCACCTTGGCGGGATGAATGGGGTTTAGATTGGCTGGTGGTTGTGGCGGTTCCAGAATCGGACTTTATGGGACAAATTAATGCCAACACGCATACAACACTTTTGTTATGTCTGGGTGCATTAACATTAGCAACAATTTTAGGCTTCTACACCTCTCGTTGGATTGCCCGTCCTATTTTGCGCTTGAGTCAAGCATCAGAATCGATTGCAGCAGGTGAATTAAACCAACAGGTAGAAATACCGCCAGTGGATGAATTGGGTAGATTGGCGCAGTCCTTCAACCGCATGGCGCAGCAGTTACGGGACTCTTTCACCACTATTGAGCAAACCAATCAACAATTAGCCAAAACTAACGAAGAATTAGAAAGTCGGGTAGAAGAACGCACTCACGAGTTAAAGGAAGCGAAACTTACCGCCGATGCTGCCAATCATGCCAAGAGCGATTTTCTCGCAAACATGAGCCACGAACTGCGGACACCGCTCAACGGAATTTTAGGCTATGCCCAAATTCTTGCCCGGACTGCATCTGACGAAAAACAACAGCGTGGCATCGATATTATCTATCAATGTGGTTCGCATTTACTGACTTTAATTAACGATATTCTCGACTTATCTAAAATCGAAGCTCGCAAACTAGAACTACAGCTGGTTCCATTTTATTTACCTGCGTTTCTACAAAGTGTTGTGGAAATCTGCCGCATTAAAGCCGAACAAAAGGGTATTGAGTTTATTTATCAGCCACCGGAGAATTCAGCAGTTGGTATTGTTGCTGATGAGAAGCGTCTGCGACAAGTTCTGATTAACTTGCTGGGAAATGCCATTAAGTTTACCGACAAAGGCAGTGTCACATTTAAGGTGGAAGTGCTGTTAGGGGATATAACTAATCTTCGCTTCTATGTTCAGGATACGGGCATCGGCATGAGTCCCCAGCAATTAGAGAAAATCTTTCTCCCCTTTGAGCAAGTCGGGGATAGCAAACGTCAAAGCGAAGGAACAGGATTAGGACTTGCTATCAGCCAGCGATTTGTTGAGTTGATGGCCACTCAAATCCAGGTTAAAAGCCAATTAGGGGTTGGTAGTAAGTTTTTCTTTAATATTAACTGTGCGATCGCAACTGATTGGGTACAAGCAAATTCTGTAACATCATCTGGGAGAATTGTCGGATATGTTGGCGCAACCCCTATCAAAGAGAATCGCAAAAAAATCCTAATTGTCGATGATCGTTGGGAAAATCGGTCAGTGATTGTCAATCTTTTGGAACCCCTTGGTTTTGAGGTTCTCGAAGCCAACAACGGAGAAGAGGGTTTAGAAAAAATTACACGCGATCGCCCCGATATGATCATTTGTGATTTAGCCATGCCCGTAATGGATGGCTGGGAAATGCTCAAACAATTGCGTCAGTCCCAAACTTTACGTGATGCCATTGTGATTGTCTCCTCTGCCAGCGTGTTTGAGATTGACCGCCAAAATAGTTTAGATGCTGGTGGTAACGATTTCTTGGCAAAACCCGTGCAAGCAGATGAACTTTATGCTGTATTAGCCAAGCAATTACAATTAAATTGGGTATATAAAAATACTAGTACAGAATCCTCAATCGATACAGATGCAAGTGCCAAAACCATTTTAATTCCAAGTATTTCTGATTTAAAAGGGTTATTAGAACATGTCGAAACTGGGTACTTTAGAGGTATCCGAGAAGAATTGGATCGATTAGCTCAATTAGATGAGCAGTATCAACCCTTTATTCGAGAACTCAGGGAATTGGTTAAAGGCTTCAATATTCAGACAGTTCGCCATTTTCTCCAAGAGTCGATAAACCAATCTCAGAAATCAACAAAGATTTAGGTAGGAAATTGAAAACTAATGGCAACTCATAGTACAAGTCAAACAATTCTGATTATTGACGATAATCCAACTAATATTGAAGTGCTATATGATGCACTCGACCGAGCAGGTTATAAAGTCCTAGTAGAAATGGATGGTTTGCACGGTATCGAAACGATAAAAAATTACCCTCCTGATTTAATTTTACTAGATGTAATGATGCCAGAAATTGATGGCTTTGAAACTTGTCGTCAATTAAAATCTCAACAGACCATCGGCGAGATTCCGATTATTTTCATGACTGCTCTTAATGATACAACCGATAAAGTCAAAGGTTTAGCCTTAGGAGCTGTCGATTATATTACAAAGCCATTTCAACAAGAAGAAGTACTTGCACGCATTGGGATTCATCTGAAACTGCGACGAGCAAATTTAGAATTAGCGCAACAAAAGGATATTTTAGAACACCGGGTACAAGAACGCACCGCAGAGCTTTCGCAAGCGCTAGATAATTTTAAAAACGCACAATTGCAATTAGTCCAAAGTGAAAAAATGGCAACCTTGGGTAACTTAGTTGCAGGAGTAGCGCACGAAATTAACAACCCTCTTGGATTTCTCAAAGGCAGCCTGAATAACGCCCAAGAGTATATCCAAGATTTATTTAAGTATGTGCAATGTGTGCAGCAACATTATCCCCAACTGACACCGGCCGTCACCAACCTTGCCGAGAAAATTGACTTAGAATTTCTTAGTGAGGACTTACCAAAGCTGCTAGGTTCGATGCATGTAGCAACAGAACGTATTATGGACATTAGCACTAGTCTCCGCACCTTTTCCAGAGCCGATACATCTGAAAAAGTTGCTTGCGACCTGCATGAAGGAATTGAGAGTACACTGTTAATTTTGAAGTATCGCCTCAAACCGTCCCAAAAACGTCCAGCAATTGAGGTAATTACAGATTATGGTAAATTACCGCCTGTTAAGTGCTTTTTAGGACAATTAAATCAAGTATTTATGAACATCCTTGCCAATGCAATTGATGTATTAGATACAGAAAGCGTTGGGCGAACATTTGCCCAATTACAAGCTAATTCTCAACAAATTATAATTCGCACTGAAGTATCCAGCGACCAAAATACGGTAGTAATTAAAATCAAAGATAATGGGTCGGGAATGCCAGAGGATATTAAAGCACATATCTTTGACCACTTGTTTACCACTAAAGACGTTGGCAAGGGAACAGGATTGGGATTAGCGATCGCTCGTCAAATTGTCGAAGAAACGCACAATGGTAAGTTGATCTGCAACTCCATTTTGGGTGAGGGCACAGAATTTGTCATTAAGATTCCAGTCTCTTTATGACAAGTTCTGTTCTTAATTACGAATTACGAATTACAGAAACTTTTCGTTTTTTTACTTTTATAGTTGCATTTAATCCTGGCTCAAAGCGATGATTGCAGGTTGGTTGCAAATAATCCTGGCTCAGTTGCATTTAATCCTGGCTGAAGCACAATTATAGTTGCATTTAATCCTGGTTTGTAAATGTCTTGATTGCAGGTTTGAGCGATTAGTATTGCAGGTCGCTACATATAAGCAAGTAATTGCTTGGATAACATTTTCAGAGCTTCTTCTTCATCTTTGTCAATGTTACTGCGCTCGTTTTTTGAAAAGCCAAAAATAAAAAACCAACGATCTTCATTATTAGTAGCTACTAGTGTCCGAAATCCACCACTCTTACCCTTCCCTGGTTTTGCTATGCGTTTTTTAAACAGTCCACCTCCCAGGTCAGCATCATAAAGTCCTGTTGCCATTTCGTTTACAGCGTTACAGAGACTAAGATTGTTTAACCCTTCCTTTCGCGCCCAACGGTCAAAAGTACGGTTTTTGTAAATTTTCATTTTCTAGTCTCTTCGGTTAAAGTATAGCACCTAGTCCTATACTTTAGGCTAAAAATAGCATAGGCACAGCTGAGGAATAATGGTTGCTCTTTCTCAATCTCGCCAAAACTCGCCAATCACTGATAGGATTTTGGCGAGTTACGATATTTGGCGAGATTTATGAATAAGCAGGAAGCAGCAGATTATCTTGGTGTCAGCGTTCGAGCGCTTGAGCGTTACGTTCAGCAAGGACGAATCAGCGTCAAGTACGAGAAAGGGAAAACTCGCCCGACTGCCAACTTTGACCCCGCCGAACTGGAAGCATTCAAGTCAGAACTGAACCAACCGACCGTAAAACCTGCCTTTGAATCTCGTCAAATAACGACAGAGCAACAGCCACAGACAGATAAATTAGTGCGTTCTTCTGGCGAGATTGCGGAGTTTGGCGAGATTGGGGTAATTGATAAATTGTCCTCAATCATTGAAGGGCTGCTGGGCAGAGGTGACAATCAGCCACTAGTGCCGATTGCCGATAAACTGCTACTGACTATTGCAGAGGCACAAGCGCTAACTGGGTTGTCTAGAGAATTCCTGCGAGACGCAATTACCAAAGGCGAGTTAAAGGCCAAAGTAATTGGCAAGGGTTGGCGAGTTAAACGCAGTGACCTACAAGAGTACGTTGACAAGCTGTTTTGATTCTCGCCAAACTGCGACAGGCTAAATCTCGCCAGTAGCAACTAGCATATTACGGTATTTGAAATAGTGGCGAGATTTGACGTGATTGCATGGGAGTGCAGTCTTGAAAGCGATCGCAACGAATGACCAGATGGAGAAATAAATGGAAATTACCCGATTGTCGGCTCAATGCGAAAAAAGCGATTACGCTAGGACTGAAATCCTTTCTTCATATCGGCGTTGCGATAAATAATAAAATAAACCCTTAACTGTTATAGTACAACAGCTAAGGGGTGTAACTACTTATTTAGACTTAGGTAAACCTCCTCTCAGTGTCAGGTCAACTCCTATCTTTATGGTCGTTGACCGTGAGTCAGAGTTACTTGTATCGACTACATGGATATAAAAACTCAAACTAGTAATCGAAGCTAGTAAAGCAATAGCCAGAGGTTTACGCAAGCGTTTGATTGGGGGCATTTTCCATTTTTATTGGTTGCGTACAATGTGGCTCTAAATCCACTGGTGTACAGACCCCTTCAAGTCAAAAATAACACAAAAGATTGTGCGGTCAAGGGGAGAGGGAGTTAAGACCACCTCCGTTGAACTAGCGCAGAACCAGCGGCCGACCTTTGCTCTGGAGTAGAGTTAGGGTCACGCAGAACTTTACCAGCATTGCTAGCAGCTTTTTTGCCGGTGCGTCTTGGACGAAATTTTTTTTCCATAATTAGTTTGAGATTTACAGAGGACGGTGAGTAGCTCCAACTCAAACAAGGAGTAAAAATAGACTTCAATATAGGGGAAAAGCAAATAGCCCACGCAAAAGCGAGTCTTTAACCTTTCGGTTATCTGCACTCAAATTTGCATGGGCTGTCTACTGAAACTATTATAACCCGTATTTGAAAATTTGAGTAAATTAGTGATAAGAATGTCAAATTTAGTTAAATACCAGAAAAATATACGGTTTACAAATAAAATTAATTGTGATTTTAACTAACTTAATTATAATTCAAATTAGATTTGAACTCCCAAAGCCCTATCTAGTCTGCTTTTCAGCCTAAGCTTACATTTTTCCTTTTTGGCACTGTGACCCATAGTTACAGGGGTGAAATGAGCAGTAATTCTGAAAGTTACGCAAAGGACTTGATAAGCCCCTTTCAATATTGCGATCGCCAAAGATAAAACTGTATCAATTGAAGTCTCTGAAATTTCAAGGCTTCAAACCCTTGCTGTACCAAATAGGCTATAGGATTATTGTAACCACTCACACTGATTGCACCGCCATTTAAGCGCCTCTTTTTTAGGCAGATAAGATGAAAATTTAGGGACTTGCAAATATTTACCATCCATTTCGCCATAGGAAGTACGCCGCAAACTAGGAGCAAAACGTACCTGCATTGTCTCCGGGTTAATAGTAATCAGATTAAGGTCAAATAGTGTATGTATATCTGCCCGTAGGAGCAATCCATTTGAGGGGTGATTATTTTCCGTTTCACTGTAAGGAATGATGTGAGCAGCTTCCAAGGCTTCTTGTGCATCACATCCAGTAATGGCACAGCGATAATTGTAGGCTTCGAGCAAACTTTGACGAAACTGCGGTTGTCCTTGCCGTCGAGCGATAGATACAGTAATTCGCTCTTTAGCTTGCTTTATACTTTTTGGATTGAAAAAACCGTCAGCCTCAATAGCCGCAGTAAGCTCGTTTATCTCTGCTAAATGATTGTGGTTAATCTTTTCTGAAATTCTCTGACTGTTTTCTTTATTAGTGTTTTCAACACGGTTATGTAAAATCGGTGGGTTAGCAGCAGGTTTGTTTGTAGTTTCTACTTCTGTGGGGCTATCATTAACAGTTTCAGGAATTTCAGGAATATCCTCAATAATTGCATCTTTATCATTAACATGCAAAGACTGAATGAGGTTCAGTACCTCTTGATAATATTCTACTCGTCCGCCTTGCTGATAAAGAGCAGCAGCTTTCTCTAAATCTTCAATGGCTCCTACTTTATCACCTAATTCATGGCGGGCAAGACCACGGTATTCGTATACGGCAGGATATTTATCAGCAACCTTAATCGCATGATTGTAATCTTCAATAGCTTTCTGATAATTTTTCAAATCGTTGTAAACATTGCCTCGATTGACGTAGTAAAGAGGATTTTTTGAATCAAATTTAATTGCCTGATTATAATCCTCAATTGCTCCTTCAAAATCCCCCAAGAAGAAGCGAGAAGTTGCTCGATTGTTATAAGTTTTATAGTATTTAAGCATCGAAGAATCTGTTCTAGTTGCTTTATTGTAATCCTCAATTGCTCCCTGATGATCTCCTAATTCAGCGCGTGCATAGCCGAGTTCGCTGTATAATTCAGCCCAATCATAATAACCACAAAATCCACTGGGGGTTAGCTGAATTGCCTGTTCGTAATCCTTAACAGCACCCTCATAATCTCCCAGTTCACTACGAGCTTGACCCCGTTGATAGTAAGCAGAGGGATAGTCAGGGTCAAGCTGAATTGACCTGTCAGCATCTTCAAATGCTCCTTGGTAATTGCTCTGCTGGTAGTACAATTCTGCTCGTAAATAATATGCAAAAGCATAGTTTGGATCTAGTTCAATCGCCTTGTTGTAATCCTCAATAGCTCCTTGATAATCTTTCAAATTCTTGCGTTCCTGACCTCGCATACAATAAGCAATATCATCATTTGGATTTATCCGAATTGCTTGAGTACAATCTTCTACCGCTCCTTGATAATCACTTAGCATATTACGAACGCTAGCTCGTTCTTTATAAGCATTAGCATCATTTCTATTTACCCGAATTTCCCTAGTCCAATATGTAAAATCGCGTTGTAATCTATTTTTATGACTCAAATGGTTTGGCAAAGCTTGATTATAATCTTCCATATTTATTTAAAAACAAAGTTTTAAAATGGCTTTTTCAACAATATCCAAATCTGTTGTTTGAACTTAACAATCGCATCCACATTAGTAACTGGGCTGTGTTGTATTATATGGGACGGCTATCCATAGGATTCCCACAATCCAAGCAACTCTTAACAAATAGGCGGCGATAGCGGAGTGTCTGCTGCCTGCAACAAGCGGATTGGCTCAACGAGTGGATTTGTGGCAGTGGCAGACACCGACTATTTGAGCTTGCTAGGTAGGTTTTGAGTTGCGCCATCGCCTAGAGGGAGATCCCTTTACTTTGTGTTTTTGATTGTTGCTGTTCTTCTATTATTTGTTGCAATAGACGCTCTGCTTTTTGCCAAAGCTGAATATCTTCTTTTTCTATTTCCCCCACATTAATCGATGAATACTCAAGCTCACCTGACTGGTTTCGGTTGACTGCCACTCGAAAAATCTCACCTCGTTCATCATGGGTAAATACCAATTCTCTACCCTGCTTCTCCAGAGTGGCACGTTTGAATATAAGGCTATTTGAGCCAGTTTGTCTTAATTGCCAGTTGATTAATTCAACAGCAATAGGCACAACTTCGGCTAAGAATTCCTCTTCTTGACGCTGCTTTTCATCGAGTGACTGTTCTGGTTCAGACTTTTGAGTTGCCAGTTTATTACTAGCGATTAGTACCAATTCTCTGGCTTCATCTTGTGTCCATCCGGCTGGACTGGCAAAGATGATTTCTTCAACTTCCTCAAATGGTTTATTATCTTTGAGCGCCCGTATAGCAATTTCTTTATCTCGGTCAGTCACTAATAAGTTTTGCAAGTGGGCGCTGTAATACTCATATAACTCGGCTGTTTGTTCTTCTTTTAGCTTTGGTTTATCTGTGGTTATAGGTGGAGTTTGATTAAGAGCAATTGCATCCACTGGTTTTTGCGATCTATGCAGTTTCTCCAAATAAACAATCGCTGCTTCCAGGTCGTCGAATATGGTTCTTCCGGCTGATAGCTGCTGCTGATTTTGAGAAAGTTGGTGTGTTAATTCTAATACTGTTTCAGTTAAGGCTGATTCAACAGTCGATTGCTCAACATAATCAGAAATTGATAAGATAGCTCTCTTCTCTAGATATGATTGTAACTCAGTCGCAAGCACTGCATCCAGGTCATTAAATGTAGTTTTAGCTGTAACGAGTTGCTCTTTGTATTGAGAAAGTTGTTGCGTTAATTCTAATACTGCTTCAGTTAAGGCTGACTCGACAGTTGATTGCTCAATATAATCAGAGATTGATAAGATAGCTTTCTTCTCTGTATGGGATTGTAACTCTTGAGTAATCGCCGATGATAGCTCGTCGAATGCGGTTCTACCTGCATCGCTCTGCTGCCGATATTGAGAGAGTTGTTCTGCTAATTGTGGTAACGTTTCACTTAAGGTTGACTCAACTGTTGACTGTTCAATAAAATTAGCAATTGCATCCACTATTCTTTGTGATCTAAGTTGCTCAGAAAGATCAATTGCAGCTAATAGGTCGTCGAATGCGGTTCTACCTGCTGATAACTGCTGGTTATATTGAGAGAGTTGTTCTGCTAATTGTGGTAACGTTTCAACCAAGGCATTATCAACTGCTGACTGCTCAATAAAATTAGCAATTGCATCTACTGCTCTTTGTGATACAAGTCGTTGCTCTACATCAGTAATCGCCGATGATAGCTCGTCTAATGTGGTTTTATTATTAGCTAGCTGCTGGTGATATTGAGAGAGTTTTTCTGTTAATTGTGGTAACGTTTCACTTAAGGCATCATCAACTACTGACTGTTCAATAAAGTCAGCAATTGCATCCACAGTTCTTTGTGATAAGAGTTGTTCCCTTTCAGCAATCGCCGCTAATAGCTCGTCGTATGTGGTTCTTACGGCTGATAAATTCTGCTGATACTCAGACAGTTGTTCTGCTAACTGTGGCAATGTTTCAATCAAAGTTGACTCAACTACTGACTGTTCAATAAAGTCAGAGATTGTATTTATAAGTTCTGAACTGGATCGTTGTTCTACATCTAATTTAGCTGGGTTTAGCTGGTGTTTATTTTTGGCTATATTTTGAGATTTGTTCGGGAATGTGGTTGGTATTAGCTGTTGATTCTGTTGGCTATTATCTACAGATTCTAAGAAATTATTTAAGTGTTTAATTTCGCTATCGTCCCGTTTAGGGTCGTAGTTTATCCCCAATTCTGTCTGAAGCTTTGTAAATGAACACTTATATTTATTGAGATTACCTCCCTGTTTCCAGAGTAGACGAGGGCTACCATCTTCATTAACTGAGCCGATATCAATGCCAAACCTGATACCTCTTACCCCACCGTGACCGTAATAACTGACGATGGCTTTAACTTGATGCTCTCTCCATAACCGCTCAATTAGCTGGGGCATTGTAGGTTTATCTGCTGCCACTTGCTCAATTGCTCGGCGCATTATTTCTTCGCCTGGAAGTCCCAAACTCTCGACTCGTTCCAGTTGATTCCGAGTCATAGCCTTTTGCTTACTTTCCCAACTACTTTGGACTGGGGTTAGCTGAAATTCTCGCTCTAGTAGTCGGGCGGAGTGTTCAGAGTGGGCGTAATTATTCCAAGTACGGATAGATTTACCATCTAGGTTATTAACTCTAGATGCAACAATGTGGGTGTGGTCGTGTTCTTTGTCTGAGTGCCGCGCTATGAAGAAGTCATAAGCTGGTAGTTCGGTTTCAATAAATTCATCAACTAGCTCTTTTAGTTTGGTGTCAGCTATCCTTTTATCAGGTTGTTTAACTTGGGATTCATCACCTTTTAGCTGCGACAGCACAACGACTGATGCCAAGTGACGTTGAGAAAGATTAGCTAATTCGTCATCATTTAGCGTTCTATCAGTTTTTGGCACTGACAGCATTAGGTGATAGCAGGGGTCTTTTAGCTGGGGGTTAAGATGGGCTGATAGGGTAAACTGCTCTACCAATTCATTGGTACTTTGACCGTACATATTCCCGCCAATAATTTTGGCTTTCTCCTTATCAAGTACATATTTAGTAGTGCCACGAAATGATTTGTTAGCCTTGACTTTGGTAATCATTTCACTGCCCCTCTGCTGTTGCCTGAGTGAGTGATTGGCGAGTCTGTTCTAAAAGTGCTGTCAGTTCTTCAAGAGTTTTCAGATATGATTTCACCTCGTTAGTCAACGGTTGGCTACCAATTTTCACAGCTTCATTAATAGCTCTGGTCTGTTGGTTTAGGTTGTTACCAATCTTCTTTAATTCATAGATAGCCTGTCGGTTCACTTCGGGAATGACTAATTTAGGATGTGGTAAAGGGTAGTCAAATAATCTCGCTCTTATATAGTCACTTTGCACCACTCCACTACACCGTTGCTCTAACCTAGCTTTCTCGGCATAGCTAGCCCTAAACGTGATGGTTATTTCTCGCTTTTCATCTGGTGCTACTGACCGATTGGTTAATGTGTCAGCTAGTTGATTACTAAGATTGGTGCGGGGGTCTGGCTGCATAACTAGTTAGGAGTTTGATTATTTGAATTTTTATTTTTAACCGGGTTATTCGCTGTAGCTGCTATGGCGCGGAGCGCCGAGCAGGTAGGCGAATAACCCGGAACTCTCTTGACTTATTAGCCCCTTGAAAAGACTTGTTTAAAGGGGGTTTGGGGGACACCCCCAACAAGCAAACACACCGCTTTTACCGAAGGTAAAAGTAGCACGTAGTGCGTTACGGTGTATTGCTTGCCTATGCCCCCACGACGGGCTAGGGTAAACCAGAACCAAGGGACACAACCGGAGGCTGGGGGAGTATGAGACTTTGGCGAACCACGATTGACTCTGTGCAATCACTTCGGTGTAACCGAGGGCAGGGTCTATTGGGCAATGCTGGCCATACTAGTGATACGAAGGATGTTGATTCATGGGTAACTGCTTTTTTAGACTAGTCTACCTCACGAAAATATAAACCTTTTTCTGTTGATATTCGTCACATCACGACAAGAAACTTAAACTTTTTTTGACCACGACTTTTTTACAATGGAATAATTTATTACTAGTGCTGAATATGTCGCGCAAACCGAAAGCTGTCCCTTTATCAAAAATAGAAGATATTCAAACCAGTCTCAAACAGAAAGCGGCGACTCCTAAAACTATCAGCGTGTCAGATTTAGTTCTCAGTTTGGCTAAACCTATTCAAGATATGTTGGATGCTGGCTACTCTTATGACGATGTTTCTGATGTGTTTAAAGGTCATGGGGTAGAAATAGCGGCCAGTGGTCTAAAGAGTTTTCATAAAAAAGCTTCAACAGTAACGGAGAATAATTCAAGTAATGAATCATCAGATAAAGCGGTTGAAGAATCAGTTAATTCTGACTCCGAGCCAGAATCAACTGATTCTTCAACCACAACTAATAATGATGTTCCAGCAGTAGAACCGGATAGCTCACCTATTGATAGTAGTGAAACATCCGGCTCATCATCAACTAAAACTAGTAAACGAAAGAAAACAAATCCTAATACTTCTTCCCAATTTAATATCACTGATAGGAGTGAATTATGAAACGTATCGTGATGATACTGGGGGGCAAGGGTGGTACAGGTAAAACTGCCTTTACTCGCTTGCTATTGGATGTAATGCACTCAAAGGGCATTAACTATCTAGCTTATGACGCAGATACAGAGAATCCAGAACTGTACGAGTACTATCAAAATTTTGGCTCAGGGGTAAGACTCTTGAACTTCCTGGAGGTGGCAGAGGCGAAACGCTTCTTTACGGAAATCAAAGCGGAATCACCAGACTCAATAATAGTAGATATGCCGGGGGCATCAAGCAATAAAACCAGGGAGATTATCAGTAAGTTTGGGTTATTCAAAATTGCCGGCGATTTAGGTTATCGGGTAACGCTAGTGACTGTACTAAATCTTGGGTATTCGGTGATAACCAGCTTAAAAACTATGGCTGAGTTCTGCGGCGCTCAAGCAGATTATGTAATAGTGAAAAATCTGTGCTGGGATAAAGGTTCAGGTTTCCAGCGCTGGGAGAATAGTAAAACGTCGGCAGCGATATCTGAATTGAAAGGCATAGAAATAGAAATGCCAGAGCTAGACTACTCGACCTTTGACACGTTGACAGAGAAAGGTCTACCTTACTCGGCTGCTACTGAAGAGAATGGATTTCCTTTTGGAGATTACCTGCTAGTGAGTGGGTTTTTAGATCAGGCTAAACCAGAGCTTGAAAAAGCTGGGGCTTATTTGGGGTTACAACAACCTCTTGTTGTGGTTGCTGCTGAATCGAACACCTCAACTTCAAAAGAGACAAAAGTTACTGCATCTACTTCTCGCCAGGGTAAAAAGAAAGCTAATGAGCAACAATAATAATGGCAACGGCAATCACAGCAATCCTTACTCTGAAACTGCCAATTCCGTAGAGAGCAGTGAACAGGGTGAGGTCAAGATAGCACTGGGCAGATTATATAGAGAGTTTGAAAATTTTAAGCAGTCACAGAAAACTGAACGTGAAAGAGATAGGGCAGAGTTACAAGCATGGGCGCAAACGAATTTAATTCAGAATCAACTCCTCAGCAAAGCGATGGTGACAATCGAGATGCTGACGACCGAATTGAAGAATCAGAATCTCTCCTCGAACGAGTACGAGAAGAACAACGAAGATTTGAGACAAGAATTAACTCCCTTACTGACGCAGTTAAAGAATATGCCCAAGTCATCAGCGACATTAGAGAGCTTAGAGTTCAAAGGGCTAAAGAGCGAGATAACAGAATTAAAGCAGAACTGGAACCAACTGTTGAATCACACGCAGAAGTTGACTACGGTTATTCAGGAGTTGAAGAACAGCCCTCCCCCCGAACCCATCACCATAGAGAAAGAGGTTTATCGCGCTGAACCCATAAGTAAATATGGGACGATGGGGTTGTTTTCTGCATTATTTACTTTGTTGATTTTCCTTGGATTCAATCAATTTATTCCGGTAAAAACCTCGGATGATTTCAATAACTATCTACAAGCTATCTGGCAGCGTACTGGTTATAGCAATGTAAAGTTACAACGGATAGAAAAGCGTTTGGGGACTGACCGAAATCGAAGATGAAGGGCAAGATATAGCGATTGGGGCAAACAGGCTTAACGTAATATTTGCCCCAATAATAGAAATAATCAAAGGTAAGAATGCACAAGCTTACCTTGAGTTGACCACTTCTCATCTAGAAGGCGACAAGCGACGTAAACAACATTTTGAGGATTGCGCTTGTGTCTTCCATTAGTACCCCAGGAACGGACGGTATAATCACCTTGATAACCTAAAACAAGTGAAAGCTCGTCATAAGTTAATTGCCATTTTTTCTTAAATTCTATTGGGTGCATAGTATTCACCTATTTCAAGTAATTAATTAGCAGAGACGCGCATAGAAATTATCAAAGGTAAGAATCTATAACTTTCCCCTCATCTGACCATTTTTCATCTAGAAGGCGACAAGCTACATAAACAACTTTTTGAGGATTGCGCTTGTGCCCTCCATTTATCCCCCAACAACGGACAGTGAAATCATTTTCGTAACCTAAGACGAGTGCTAAATCGTTGTAAGTTAATTGCCACTTTTTCTTAAAATCAATTGGGTGCATAAATTTAGATCCATTACTAGGATTCAGGCTTTTGATGTCTTGATATCTTTGAGCTAAGTGAAAAATAAAGGCTTTTTAAGATTGCAGTAAGATTAAAAAGCGGTAAATCCTGACTTCTCACAACCCTTCAATTGGTTGGATTCTATAAGTTGTGCAATCGCACCCCTTAAATACCGAACACTAGGTTTATCCTCGCCCCACTTTCGGCTATTTCTAATCGCGGCAAAGCTGACTGGTGTTGTCACGGCTGAAGTGACGATGTTTAAAATCTGCTCCTTATCAGCCTCAGAAATACTGACGAATTCTACCTCTGCAATTTCAACATCTTGGGTAGGCTTTGAGAAAATAGACTCCAGTTTATTAACTGCGTCATCTGGTGCAATTTTCTCCCCTCTGGGCATAACTGCTGGCTGGTGATGCTGCACCAGTTCCGGGAAGAATTTGAGTAATGTTCTTGCTGGATCTGGCTGACTATTTCCAGGGTGTAACTCTATCTTTAACCAGTCAGGAATCATGCCTAGATTGCCACCGCTAATAGGTTCAGCAAAGTTATTAGGGTTGGCTTTGAAATATTCTCCACTGGCAACATTAATCTTTCGCAATCCGCCAGCGCTGACAGACTGAGCTACACAACCAATAAAATTAACTGATTGCTTAAAGGTATCTGCCAGTCCTGCTGTGGCCTTGCCAACCACAGAAGTTAAGTTGGAGCCATGCAAGACAATGATTAATGTACCGCCACATTTGGCGAAGCGAGAAAGTAAATATTGGATAGCCCAAGTGCGATCGCTCTCATCAAGTAGGGACAGCAAGCGCATCGCCTCATCAATCACTAACAGTAAGTTTTTGTGGGAGTAAGGTTCACTTGCATCTAAGCCTTTAAGAAATTTAAGCAAGTCACGGGCGACTAGTTTATCTGCACCGTCTGCATCTTTTTCAGGGTATTTAAGAGCAGAAATCAGATTGCAACTAAAGGGGTAAACATCCACCCCGGCTGTAAAGTATTGGGTATTTAATCCCGAATCTAAAGCTAGAGATAATGTTGCCAAGATTGCTGCTAAGGTTCCCTTTCCACCTCGCTGAGTGCCAGCGATCGCAATGACTTGGGAACTCATCATATCTTCTACTTGAAAACCACTTTTCGTTAAAGCCGCGATGAGTGCGTTTGCTCTATTCGTTAGAGGGAGATTAGTTATAGTCTCTGGTGAAAGCCCCGGCGCTGATGGCTGTAATTCTGTAGGTCTAGAAAGTTCCGAAGCTTGGGGACTGTGGCGAATATCTATCTGTGGTGATTGAAATTGCTTAATATCTACGGTCGGTGGTAACTGGGTTTGAGCTTGTGCAATAGCACTTATCTCTGACAGATTCACACGGCTGTCAATGGTCACATCCTGTAAATGGAGAGCCATACTTTGATAAGTAGGTAGCTGACGACCCTTGAGCTTGCCAAACCAGCCAAACATCCAGCGATAAGCATAAAAACGTTTTCCTGGTTCAACTTGGGTTAAATACTGCCCAATATTTTCAAATTCAGCATGAAGAAAGGCGTACTCTTCTGCTGATTGTCGCTCTAGAAATTTAACGGTATTAGCAAGATGATCCGCTTGATAATTGCTTCGATTATCATAGTCACCAGCACGAGCTAGAGCGTCTACAAAGTTGCCACGTACAAAGGGTAAAGGTGCAATTTCTTTAGTACGGTTCGAGTGTTCGACAACAAACCATAACCACGCAGCACCGCCAATTAAACCACCAACTACAGCTAGAGGATTGACAGCATAACAAACCGCTCCTATCCCAGAAGCCAGCAAGCCAAGTACACGAGTCATGTCTGCTTCGTTCTCAGATTGCCTCGCCATTTCAAATAATTGATCCTTGCGCTCTTGCAACCATTCAGAAACATTACCCGCCTCCAAATGGGATAAGGCCGGATATGATTCGCGTAAGTGTTCCGTTTCTTTGGTTGTAATTTTGGGGATATTGTTACTTTGCATAAAAGAAATGCCTCGTTGAGTAGTGAGTGCCGCTCAATGGAGAGAATTCTTGAGCGGCACTAGCTTTAACCAAGTCGCAAGTCGCAAGTCGCTTTTTAGCAAGTGAAGAACTCTCAAACGGTTCAGTTTAAGTCCCCGGCTTCTATCAAGCCGCAAGTATGTGTTTGCGGGGTCTAAATCCCCCATACATTACTTACTTGCGACTTGCGACTTGTCACTTGCGACTTGCTTTTAATCTTTAGTCAATCGCCAGATAGCAAACCCAATCTCACCCGCCATCATCGTGCCAATGTTGAATAAAATACAGCCCAAAATCATGAATGGGGCAGTAAATTGAAATGGGTTACGAGCCGCAAAGGTGGTGACAATATCGAACGCCCAAACCGCAATAACAACTAATCCAGCACTGGAGCGATCGCGTGTCCCTGCGGTCTTATAATCCTTCCAAAGTTCACCAACAAGGTCAATCTTGCCACTAGGCTTGGTTTCAAGCTCATAGACCATGTGATCTTGAAGTTCCCGCCTAGCTGAATCTGGGTTTTTACCGCGTAGGGCGTGGGCTTCGATTACCTGAACGCCTACAGAAATGATGAATGCCAAGTAAAACAAAGGGTTGAACGCTGCAAACGGCACATTTAGCCAATTCCAAGTCGGCTCAAACCAAGGACAAACAGGGGGCCCAGTAAAGATTAATTGCCAAGTTGAATCAGCACTGATTATGGAACCACCGATAAATAAAATCCCGCCTACCAAAGCACGACCCGCGCCACCGTTAGCAACAAACTGATTGACTATAGCGGCGGCTGCCCTAATGGGTAAACCAACAATCATTACAACAGCCTTGGCGCAAAAATCTATGATTTCTCCAAGCGATCGCTTCTTACCCTTGGGTTTACCATCGCTGTTACCAGTGCTATTACTTTCTGCACCAGATGTTCCTAACGCCATTACTTTTTCCTCACTGGTTTGATATTTTGAACGCTTTTACAAACCTCTTTGGCTTTGTGCTTCCACTTCCAAATTCCTTCTTCAATCCGACCTATGCAGCGCCCAGAAGCATCAAAAACATCAACAATCTCGTCATCTTGATAAAGGGTTGGGTCTGGTCTGGGATTGCGTTTACTGCTGTCAAAGTAATTAGTAATCCTTAGTTTTCGAGTTGTGGGCATGACTCCCGCCTCATATAAGGCATCACTAGTTTTTGCCCGTTCTTCTATGCGAGTTCGCTCTAATCCTTCGGTGGCTTTTAATCTTTCGGCTTCTGCATAAGCCCCCAACTTGGGAATTAAGGGAATGATTACAGGCAAGAAGCAGACACTAACACCAGCCAAAGCTAGATACAGTTGTTTCTTGTACATGAGACTACTGTGCCATCGCGGTAATCAGTGCAAACTTCTCCCATTGCTTTAACTCATGCAGTCGTTTAAATACTGACTCCGCTTCATTGCTAGGAGCGGTAGAAGATTCACACTCTACCCATGCTTGATGAGCGATTTTTGCAATTAACCAGAGTGTGTCTGATTCGCTCATCTTTTCTAGTCCTTCGCCCCATGTCTCACACATATCTTTAATAAGTGCATTGTCGTGAGAGAGAGAGTAATATCCTACGGGGTGCGCCATTTTGGTATCCTTGAATGTGTGTACTGATTTCATCCCTGATGTAAGTCACAACTGGACGAACGCTTTTCTTCTCCGGTCAAGCGTTCGCTCAATTAGTCCTCATCAAAACTGTTAGCGAGTTGTACTTTTTCAATGCCATCTAAAACTTCAGATATTGATTGAATGGCATCATTCAAAACCAAGTCATTTGATGTAGTAAAATGCTCTGATGTTTGCAGTCTCCTATATTCGGAAGTAGCTTGAATCAACCTTAAAGTCTGCTCAACACCAGCCAGAACAATTACTATTTCTTCCGTGCTAACAATACTATTCATCATATTATTCACCTCTCCAAGCTTCCAAATCTCCTAAGTTGATTTGATGATTGTTATTGACAGAAAACCTTTCCGAAACTAATTTCTCTAGAGCTTTTCTCAGCCAATAAGTGGGGGTTGTGCCATCCATTTCTGCAAGCATTCTGATGGCTGGAGTCAAGTCTTGAGGGACGTTGTAATTAAGCCGCTTGTTTAACATCGGTCGTTTCTCCTAAGTAAAGTTTTTTCATTTCTGATAAAGCAACGGTTCCCGGATTTTCGGGAATCAACAAATTACTTTCTGGAATGCTCCCTTTGAGTAATCTTTCTTTAATCAACATCTGCACAGGCGCGATCGCAAACGCACCGCCACACAAAGTTACTTTGCTGCGTCTGGCTTTCACGGATACGTCATCTAGGGCATAAGCCAAGGGAGAATCTTTCATCCATGAATGAATCGCGTTCTCTAACTCACTCCCAATGTCTTCGCCATCAGGTGCAATCGCACTTATGCCGTTATCGCCAACGGTTGCAGTTTCCAAAATCTCGCGCAGTTGGGAGGGGCGAATCATTTTAGAAGAATCAGTGTTGCTCAATGCAAGAGAGAATTCTTTGATTAGTGTGGCAACGCCACCGCCACCGTTCGGACTACAAGTTACCCGTTTTGGTAACTTGCCGAGATTACTGTATTCGCTGATTGTGGCTGTCCCATATCCAATATCAAAAGTATGGAACTGTTTATCGTCAAAGCGTTCGCTTGCCCAGAGTGACGCGCCATATCCCTCTGGAAATCCCAGAAAGCCAAGTTTAGAAAAACACAGACGGTATCTAACACCATCTACTGCGATCCACTTGCATTGTTCAATGGCTTTTTTTAGTTCTAATGGGGAAGCTAGCGAGAGCGTTGATAAACGAATATGCAAGGTTCTACGCTTGGCGCTTGTACCCGTGGACAACTCAAGTAGATTCGGCAGAGATGCGATTGCGCCTAATGCAAGGATTGGGAAGTAGTGTACTTTGTGATTCTCGGAATCACTCATCGCTATATATTCTTTACCTTGCAATCTAGCTGAGGAACCTACAACCCAATGCTCAGTAATATCTTTGTTGTTTTCATCTTTGCCTCGGCTTAGGCTGAAAGCTCCTAATTCTCCAAAGGGCACTGATGGCACACAACACACCAAAGATTCGGTCTTCATCACTGGTGTTGTGCCAGTTTCGTTATTAACGAAAGCCTGATATTTAATACTGGAGCGTCCAGCATCTAGCATCAAATGAATTACCTTTTTTGATGGCATTGATGCTTTCTCTGTTATAGTTTCAGGCTCGTTTGTGTTAAGTGCGTTCGTGCTTATAGATGTTGGTTGTTTTTTAGGTCTTGACATATCGTTTTACCCTCAACTTTTTATCGTCACTGTCACAAGGGAAAGTAGTCATCATCAACTAACGTTTCATGTTTCATGTTTCATGTTTCTGGCGGGTGTAAGTGGCGTTTCACGGTTAAAGTGAGGCTGAAACATTGATGCAACCGTTGAAACTGTTTCATGAAACATTCTGTGAAACACTACTGAGTATTTTGGCTCCCAGTAGCAGTAGTCTGTGCCAGCATCGAATTTTGCAAAATCTGGAGTAAAAGGAAGTTAACTACCTCTGCATGGTCATTAATGCCTAATTCCTGCGCTTTATTGCTGATAAATGGGTGTAGAGATTGCCTGATTGTTACTCGCATAAATTCTCCTCAAAATAAATTTGCAGGCTGAAGTCGCCAAGAATACGTGTATCTTGTCTCTCGCTGGCGCTTTTGCCTTATGTCTTATGTCTGCTAATATAATAGATAAGTTGCGAAGTTGCAACTTATTAAAATAGTAACTTCGCTCTTAGACGTTCTGTAAAGCTTATGGTTCAATGGAGACAGAAGTTGCGAAATTTATATTTAGCTACCGTGTCAGCCAAAAAAGATGATCCAGACTACGTGGCGTTACGTGGTCACATACCAAAAGATTTATTTAGGAGATTTAAAATGTTTTGCCTAGAACGTGAGGTCGATAATAGTCAAGGCTTAGAAGAATTATTAAAAGAATATTTTGCTTGGAAAGATTCTCAGAATACTAAGGAAACGGCATAACAAAAGCACAGATTCTAGACGTTTTCTCGCGCTTAGACACGTTAATAACAGAGGTCAACTCGTTGAAATTCTCAGCAGTAACTATTGGCACAAGCCAGGTAGCCCTGAATATCCAGCATATCAAAGCGTACAAAATCTCATTGTTTTTTTCGCGCACAGGCTAAAAATTCATGTTTGTATAGATACAGCCCAAAAACACGCAAAAAAAGGGGTAGTCCCTACCTGCTTTAGGGTACGCCACCATCTCTTACTAGAGCTATGCCATACCAAGACGATTGTGAGTCGTCGCCAAAGCGGTCAGTCCTACCGCAACACTAAAAATTTAGTTTTTTCTATAGCTCTAGCGTAACAGTGGCGTGCCTTTAAGTGAAAGGGATTACTCAATCTTTATCGAAAGTAATCACTAAATTCAGGAGCCACAAATGAATACGGTAAAAATTGAGAATGCGCCCGGACTCTCACATCATGGCGCACTACTGAATAATTCAGATCCCGTCATTATAACACAGTCAGCCACAGGGGAGCAACAGTTAGCAGCACGCAATACCAAAACTGACAGTGTAGAAAATAAACGCCTGTTCAGTACACCACAAAAAACTAATGCCTCAAGAACTCAACAGGCATTTGAAAAATTTGACATCCGAAATTTTCAAGACCAGCTAGAACCGTCCAAAGCTAAAAATAAGTTTATTTGTCCAGTTTGTGGCGGGAATGACTTATCTATTGTCCCAGAAACCGGGAAGTACACATGCTTCAATAATTGTGAGTGTAAGGACATCAGAGAGGCGATTAAACCCTGGGCTGAAGTGGTGGCAGAAAGGGCAGGGGCTAATTACACTCCATCCCTAAACCGTTTGGCAGCGAAGCCCAAAAGAATCTTGCCCAAAAGTGCGCCAATTCCAGATGGTGAATTAGCACTGGTGATGTTGACCCAAGCGGCGACTGACATACCCCAAACTCAAAACATAACTTGCAAGCTCCCAAAGGGAATACCAGGGAATGCAACACAAACAATCTACCCTTACTCACAAACCCAATGGGTAATTCGCTATGAATGGGCGGATTATATCAAAGAGAAAGGAAAAGATAAATCCTTCCGCCAATGGCACAGGCTTCCAGATGGCACTCCAGAGATGAGAAAAGGGGATGAACCCTGGAAAGCTTACCGCATTGATGAAGCGATCGCTGCTAGTAAATCTGTACAAGGAACCCCGGCACTACTCCAACACGAAGGGGAGGGGTGCGTGGAAGTTGGTCGAGAGCATGGGCTTGCTGGGATTACGTTTCAAGGCAGTGCATGGGATAAGAAAACAATCACATCCCAATACCAACTTATCAAAGATTCAGGTATAGGATTAATCATCTTTTTGCATGATGCTGACGACACTGGACTGAAGAAACTCCAAACCTGCCAGGAATGTGCAGCCGAAGTTGGAATTTCATTGATCGGAATTAACCCTCACGACATCTGTCCCGATTTACCATATAAATCAAGTGATATCAAAGAAATCTTGGGGCAGATGGAAACACCAGAATTTATCCGTCGGTTAGAGCAGGAGATTCACGCGGCCGTAGCGCAGCGATCGCAACAAGCAGAGGTAGATATCATTGATGATGATGATGACCAGAATCCGGTTGTAAGTTTTATTCAAATTGCCTTTCAAACCCTCTATGCAGACAAGAACTGGATCTGTGCTGCGGATAAGCTCTACTGGCATACTGGCAACCACTATGAACACTCTCCCGACGACACAGAGCGCAGACGAATAGCCAAATTTTGTAATTCCTTTGTGGTTGAGAATGAACTTGGTAAAAAATCTTATCCTTATACTTCACCCAGTTGGGTAAAAAAGATTCTTGAATGGGCGAAGATGCTAACAGGAATTGACCCAGAATTAATCAATCCACCAGGGGTAAACTGCATTAATGGAATCGTTAGAACCGTTTGGAATGGTAAGAATTTCACTATAACGCTATCCCCACATACCCCCGAAGATTACTTTATTTATGAGCCATTAATAGAGTACGACCCCAACGCTGATAGTACAGATTGTGAGCGCTTACTCGCTTGCTTAGATAAGCCACAGCAAGAAGTTCTTTTACGGAATCTTGCTGCATCCCTTGACCTCCAAACTGTTAGAAAGGTTAGAGGAAGAGAAGCGAAAGCATTACTGGCGGTGGGACTAGGCTCAAACGGTAAAGATGCGATTCGCAAATGTGTATCTATTATTTATGGAGAGACTGGGATAACCAGCATATCTCTATCTGACTTCCAAGCTTACGATGAGGGAAGAAAGTTTGGACTCGCGCCACTAATGCATTCTCGGCTTAATTGGGCATCAGAAAACCCACAAACTTGCAGACTTGATAGAATACAAAGTCTGAAATTATTTGTCACAGGTAACAAGTTACATTGTGAGCGTAAAGGCAAAGACCATATTGAATTTACCCCGAACGCACCAGGGATTTTCAACTTAAATGAAACGCCACCATTGCAAGGAGTAATGCAAGCTACTCAAGATAGAATCGCAGTTTTGGAGTTTCTAAAAACATTTGTAAAAAATCCCGACCCCAACAACCCAAACGAATTACAAGCCGACTCCCGTTTTGCTGATGATTCAGAGTTTGTGAGAACGAAAGTAGCCCCAGCATTTCTAAATAAAATGTTAGAGGCTCTTAACAACCTTATCGAAGAAGGCATTGACTACGAATGTACAACTGATGCCTTCCGTAACGTTCAAAAAGACAACAATCATTTATTCCAATTCCTAGAAGATAACAACATAGGTTATCTAGAAGGGGGAGAGATTACCGCACGGGCTTTATGGTCAATGTTAGAGATGTGGTACACCCAAAACGGCACACTTACTATAGATGAGAGCAACCGCAGATCATGGCTAGACCAAGCCCGCCCCAGTGATAAAAACGTGAAGGGCATCAACCAAATCATTCCCCGCATCTCCCAACTGTTTCCGAAAGCGGTCAAAGGGACTAAGTACTGCGAAGTGTCAAAAAGAAACATCCCAATACTCAAAGGCATTGGAATTTTGTCAGTTACCCGCACCACTTTAGGCGAAACCCGCACCACTTCCGCACCACTTACCGCACCAGAAACCACGCAAAATCAAGACTTCCGCACCACCCGCACCACTTTTTCAGATTCCCAGGAAAATAACATTGAAGAGTCAGAGGTGAAAATTGAATTGCTTCCTATCCCAATGGAAAAAGAAGAATATACCCCCCAAGTTGGTGCGGGTGGTGCGGAACCCTTGCCAGATAAGGAAAACTGCTGCGTAAACTCTTGCGTCACTGGTGCGGAAAAGCTAGAAAGTGGTGCGGAACAGCTAGAAAGTGGTGCGGGTGAATCCGAGTCGGTGCAATCTTCCGAAGATTCCAAGGTTTTAGCCTCTGAAGCTCTAGCTTGTATCTTGGAATCCCCTAATCCAAGTTGGGAGGTGGTTAAGGATATTTTGAGTGAAATGGAAATTCTTTCTTACTCGGAACTGCACGGGTTTTTGACCTTGGGTGAATTCGCGCAACTTGAGATGCTAATCCC
>NZ_JAYGHE010000095.1:0-25911 GCF_034931145.1 Nostoc sp. UHCC 0252
TTCCTCCCCCAAGTCCAACCCACCAAGGAAGTGAAGAATTAGCAGTTACTTCTTTCTCCCCTGCCCCCTGCCCCCTGCCCCCTGCTCCCTGCTCCCCCGCCCCCTGCTCCCTGCTCCCCTTCTCCTCTACTTTCCCCCCGCCTCGCAGAGATTGGGCGTAGAGTTGCGGTGCGCGTTGGGTGACAATCATATCTCCCTCAAATAAACCTGTTTTGACCTCAACCATGTCCCCAGAGGTTTGACCTAATGTAACTTCAACTGGTTGATAAGTATTGCCATTTTGGATGTAGACAACTTTTTTATTATTAGCTTCTACCACAGCCGCGCTCTTAATCGCCAAGATAGCTGAGGAGGTTTGGTTTGTCAAAACTTCCAAGTCTGCAAACATTCCTGGTTTCAGTACACCACCAGGGTTATTGATTTCGGCTTTTACAGGTACAACCTGTGTCTCGCCTGTTACTACAGAATTAATTACCGCAATTCGTCCCGTAAAAGTACGATTCGGGACAGAAGCAACTTTAACCCTAACTTGTTGTCCTGTTTTAACTTTGTCTAAATCTTTTTCATATATATTCGCTGTGGCAAAAACCTGATTGTCATTAACAATCCTCATCAATTTACCACCTGCATCTTCAAAGGTTTGACCAAGAGTAACTTCCCTATCTGCAACCTTCCCAGAAATGGGAGATGTTACCGTCACCAATCCTTTGGCATTGCCACGGATTCCTAGTTGTTGCAGCCGAGTTTCATAAGTGCTGTTACTGAGAGTAATTCGGGATTTTGCTACGTCAACAGATGCCTGAGCGCGTTTAAGTTGATTTTCAGCTTCAATAACCTCTCGGCGGCTATTGGCTTTGGTAAGTTCAGCTTTAGCTTGAGCTAACTGAGTTTGAGATTCGAGAGCATTACGCCGTGGTAAAGCACCTTGAGCAACTAATTCTTGATCTTTGTCATACTTTTCTTGGGAAAATGCTACTTGACTTTGAGCTTGGGCGATCTCTGCTGTGGTAATTTGTTGATAGCGATCGCGGTTTTGTTGCGCTAATTTTAAATCAGCTAAGGCTTGTTGTAAATCAGCCTGACCTTGAGCCAGTTTTTCTTGGGAGTTAACCCGCAGTTCTACCAAATCAGGACTAGATAGTATAGCCACGGGTTGACCTTGTTTAACTAATGCACCAGGTTCTACTAATAACTCAACCACCTTCGCGCCTGCAATTGGTGTGGTTACTTCTACTTGTTTGCTAGGTAGAGTTTCAATTTGTCCTGTGGTTTTTATACCCAAAGCTAAACGCTGGCTTTTTACTGGCTCAACTTTTATTCCCAGGCGTTGGGCAGTTTGATTGTCAACTTGAATAGAGCTAGTTGCTGGGGTGGTTTCACTTTCTTGGTGAAATTCATCTCCGTGTCCGGTGTGGGCTAAAACTGCTACTGGGCTTGCCAATAATAGTAAGCTGACAAGTGTACCAGAAACACAACGCATGTTTAGAATTGGTTGGAAACGCAGAGAGTTGGGCATCGCTATCAGAAATCCTGAAGTATGGGTGCAAAGAAAAACTGCGATCGCAATTTTTGGTAAACAAAGCTAGCTTGGTTTAGGGAAATTTTTCTGCACCTTATACCCAGGCTTTCATCTCAAAATGAAATTGGCATGAAATTGAGGACTGATATGAAAATGTTGGGTTAACCTGGCGGATCTTGCTACGTTCCTCAACCCAATCTACTAGCACGTCAACCTTTAAACATTGAATTCAAAAAACCGAGAAAATAGTTTCGAGGAGGAGAAAAAAGAGGGGAATGAAAAATGGAAAGGGTGACGGCGTAGCGGGGGGTAAATATAGCTTCAATATTATGTTCGACTTAATACTTATGTCATTGCAAGCGTTGCGCGGCAATCCCAAACCTTTGCGATTGCTATCTCTACGAGACGCTACGCGAACATTCCACTTTGTTGCATTCGCAATGACATATTATAAGTGATTTGCCGAACATGATATAAACAGCAGAATTCAGGTGTACTTAGTACAGCTTTGCGTAAGAATGAACTACTCGAAAGCTACAGAGGATACACAAAGGTTTAATACGGGGCAATTTTTTTTGTAACGAACTTATGCAAAGCTGTAAGAGAAAATGCCTTTTTAAACACGCTCTATGAACATTCGTAAAGTCTCTACTACTCCCTTTAGCGACCAAAAGCCCGGTACTTCTGGCCTGCGGAAAGCAGTTAAGGCTTTTCAGCAGCCCCACTACCTGGAAAATTTCATCCAATCCACCTTCGATTCTGTAGGGGAATTACAGGGGCAAACCCTAGTTCTGGGTGGTGATGGTCGTTATTACAATCGCCAAGCCATTCAAATCATTTTAAAAATGGCTGCGGCTAATGGAATTGGGCAGATTAAAGTTGGTCAGGGGGGGATTTTGTCTACTCCTGCAACTTCCGCTATTATTCGCAAGTACGAGGCCATTGGCGGCATCATCTTGTCTGCTAGTCATAATCCGGGCGGGCCAAATGGTGACTTTGGTGTGAAATATAACATTGGCAACGGTGGCCCTGCGCCGGAAAAGGTGACAGAGGCTATCTACGATCGCAGTAAAGTGATTGATAGCTACCAAATTCTGGAAGCACCAGATGTAGATTTAGAAACCTTGGGTGAATCACATTTGGGAGAGACGGTAGTTGAGGTGATTGACTCTGTGCAAGATTATCAAGAGTTAATGGAGTCTTTGTTTGACTTTGATCGCATTCACCAGCTGTTGACTTCTGGAAATTTTCGGATCAGCATCGATGCCTTACATGCGGTAGCTGGCCCTTATGCTCATGCCATTTTTGAAAAACGTTTGGGCGCACCAGTAGGAACTGTGCGTAATGGTACACCCCTAGAAGACTTTGGGGGCGGACACCCTGATCCAAATCTGGTTTATGCCCACGAGTTGGTAGATATTTTGTACGGGGACAATGCGCCAGACTTTGGGGCAGCTTTTGATGGAGATGGCGATCGCAATATGATCTTAGGGCGTAAGTTCTTTGTCACTCCTAGCGATAGCCTCGCAGTCTTAGCCGCAAACGCCAAGCTAGTCCCTGGTTATAGTTCCGGTTTAGCTGGAGTAGCGCGATCGATGCCTACTAGTCAAGCTGTGGATCGAGTTGCCGCTCAGATTGGAATTGAATCTTATGAAACACCCACTGGTTGGAAGTTTTTCGGCAACCTTTTAGATGCGGGTAAAGCGACTCTCTGCGGTGAAGAAAGTTTTGGTACTAGTTCTAACCATATCCGCGAAAAAGATGGAGTATGGGCGGTTCTATTCTGGCTGAATATCCTGGCAGTGCGGCAACAATCTGTTGAGCAAATTGTCCAGGAACACTGGCAGACTTATGGACGCAATTATTACTCCCGCCATGATTATGAAGGGATTGAGATTGAGCCAGCAAACACTTTAATCGCAAGATTGCATTCTTTATTACCAACCCTTAAAGGTAAGCAATTCGGTAACTATCAAGTTGAATACAGTGATGACTTTAGTTATACCGATCCTGTTGATGGTAGCGTTAGCGAAAAACAGGGTATTCGCATTGGCTTTACCGATGGCTCCCGCATTGTGGTGCGACTTTCTGGGACGGGGACTCAAGGTGCAACCCTAAGAGTTTACATAGAAAGCTATGAGGCAGATCCAGCCAAACATGACCTTGATCCACAGCAAGCACTTGCTTCTTTAATCACTCTTGTTGAGGAGATAGCCCAAATCCGCGAACTGACAGGACGGGAAAAACCAACTGTAATCACTTAGTAATAAGTTAGGAGTTGCAGCGTTTTTCAGCTAAATGAAGTACACAGGTAGGGGCACAACATTGCTTGTGCCCTTAAACATCATCTGTACTAAACCATAAGTAAAAGGAAGAAAAACGAACCGCAAAGGACGCAAAGGACACAAAGAAAGAGTTTAAAAGGGTTTGACGCAGGCTCACAAAGAAATGGTATCAATACGGTTCAGACGCGATAAATCATCACAAAGACGCGATAAATCGCCGTCTCTACAATAATTTGCTCCTCAAATATCTTGCTTGTATACTTCTAACAATTTGGGAATGTGATCATAGCCATCTACACCGATAACTGCAATGATTTTGGGGCGATGTTGCTGTAGGAAATTTTGAAAAGCTTCTGCCCCGATTTGTCCTTGCAAAATTGTTAGTAAACCTGCCGCTTGCCGCCACTCATTAGAAGCAATTTGCTCCAAAAGGTACATTCCTAAGCAGCCTGTGTAAACGGTTTTTTCAGAATTTTGGAGATGGTAATAAGCTTCTGCTAAATAAGCTAAGTTCCGCCCTTGGAGATATAAATCGCCGGAAACTTGCGCTGTTTTAAAGCCATCCTCCAGATATTTAATTGCAGTTTGGTGTTCTCCAATTACTAAATAGGCAATTCCTAAGCTGCTGACACATAAGGCTTTACTTTGGAGATCGCCTAATTTTTCTGATAATTTTAAACCTTGTTCCAAATAGTTAATTGCAGCTTCATAAGTTTCAGGTTCTAGGTTTTCTAGTTCTTGAGCCTGCATGACTTCGCTGTAACCTAAATTTACTAGCGCGTTGGCTTCGCCTGTGCGATCGCCTGCTTGCCGACTCAATATTAATGCTCGTTGGCTGTAGTTAATTGCCTCAGAATAATTTTGCTGTTGCACGTAGGTGCGGCTGAGGTGGTTGAGATTGGCAATTTCACAGGCGCGATCGCCTGCATTCCTGGCTATCTCCAGCGCCTGCTGATGAAAATCGATTGAGCGCTGGTATTGCCCTAAAGCACGCTGCGAATAACCTAAAAGTGTCAAAATACGCGCTTTTTCTTGGGTTCCCTCACCCCTTCGCAATGGTTCATCCAAATAATCGAGGGCATCTCGCAAATAAGTGCCAGTAAAAGAGGCAAAAATTCCACCATAAAAAGGAAAATATGGACGCTGGGCAAAGGTTCGCAAAATCTGGAGCATGATTTGAGAACAGGCATCAGCGTATACTGTCCCAATGCTTGCAAAACCACTGGCTAATTGACTCCAAATCACTGCAAAGGTCAAAAAAGTGGAAATGGACAACTTTGGCCCAGCTTTAACATCGTAAGCTTGTTGGTCAAACCAGTTAATTAGTCCCCGTTGCAAGAACTGTAAAATTAATGCCATTTCCACCCAATCTCTCAGGGTGATTCCCCGTTGTCGCTGGGCAAACTCAATTGCCGATTCTTCCATCGCTAAGGTGCGAAGCAGTGCTTTGGGTAACTCACTATTGAGTTGTTTAGCCCAACTTGCCCAAGGGCCACGTTCTCCGGGTACGCCGCCAAATCCTAAAGCTTCTTTTTGCTCGTACATCCAACTGAGCAAGTTATCTTGCAATCGCTGCCAAGAAGCTAAACCACGGGTAATCCCTTCAGAAAATTGTTCTAAATCACTATCTGCCTGGGCAAATTGCTGTAATGCTTTTGACAATTGCTGTAGCTGTTGCAAATTTAGCGGATACTTCTGATTGGGGTCAGTAATCCGCAAAAATGTCGCCAAACGCTCGTTAGCCGGGGCTGTGGTAATTTCTGTAACGGCGGAAGCGATCGCTTCTGTGGTTTTGTTTTGCTCTTGCCAACGTTGCCATTGACTCTGAATAGTCTTAATGGCTCTCAAGCTCCGAGTCGCTTTGGCTTTCTTAAGTTCGTCTTTTTCACCATCTACTTGGCTTTGGAGGGCATTCAGGCGATCGCTCAAAACTAACTCAAAGACTTCCCCTGTACCGGAAGTAATTCCTTTAAGCAGCATTTGATACACCATCTCAACAGAGCTAATTTTGCCCTTGAGGGTGGTTTCGACAATTTCATCGATTAAAGCAAGATAGCGATCGCGCAATGGCAGAGAATCTGACACTTTAGCTACTAAGAAACGTCACGTCAATTCTAATTCTAGTCTTCGTAGGCAGGAGTGAGGAATTGGGAATGGGGAATTGGGGAAATCCACAGCTTAAATAATTTAGAACTTACGCACACTCTACGAATTCTTGGCGTTCTTGGCGTCTTGGTGAATCAGCGCTGTAGGCGGGTTTCCCGCCGTAGGCGACTGTGAACCCGGAGGGCGGTTCGATAAATTAAGCTTTTCGGCAATTTTTGCGTAAGTCCTGTAATTTCTACTAATTCAATTGCATGTACTAAGTAAGTTGGCCCGAAAAAACCGAGTATGTTACGAAATATAAACAGGCTTAAAACCGTTGCTAATGACCAATGACAAAGGACAGCCTTAGCCAGTTAGCTTTAATTGCGCCGACCTACTTATGCCCGAATGGCCTATATTTTGTATTGTATTTTTATATCTTTAATATTAAACACCACAGCAGAATTACCCTCTGCAATTCTGCCTCGATCATTCTATATTTTTTTTGAAAAAACTCAATCTTTTCTATTTATTTTATTTTTGTTACTCAAAAGTATTTTCTGATAGTTGGTAATCTGTCTCTGCTTCACTTTTGAGTTTAATGATAATATTTATCAACTATATTAATCGTGTTATTTAGTTCTCATGTACTATTCTATCCGCATTTTTTGGTCTATGACAGTTGGGTTGCGGAATGGAGGTTACTCAGCAGGGGCGATCGCTAAATAGATAGCAATTGTGAATTGATTGACTTTTGGACAACTTGTTCACCCGATTGGGTGAATGCGATCGCTGCATCCAGAACTACTCTGAAAGTAGAGGAACTTTTTATGTTGTTAGTGATAACGCTGACAGTCAAAAAACTCTTAAAATGGCTATGATTGCCTTAAATATTATCCCAATTGCTTATATATCAAAGGGTCAAAGAGTGGATGAAATTGTAAAATCACCGCATCAACCAGATTTCCAACTAGAGAATATTACTTTGCTGGAAACAATTGCTGCCAATTTACCGGGGATAATTTTCCAAGTTCTGCAACGGCAAGATGGTTCTGTGTTTATCCCTTATGTTAGTTCTGGCTGTGAATATTTGTATGAATTAAAGCCAGAAGCTTTACAGGCAGACTTTCAGGTGATATATGACCTAATTCATCCACAAGATATAAAAGCTTTTGCAGAATCTATTACTGTTTGTAGTAGCACTTTTAAACCTTGGCATTGGGAAGGTCGGATTATTACGCCTAGTGGCAAACTTAAGTGGATTCAAGGTACTTCGCAAGCAGAACCACAAGAAGAAGGCGATTTTCTTTGGAATGGCTTAATTTTAGACATTACAGACCGCAAACAAGCCGAAGAAAAATTGCAAGAAAGTGAGGCGCGGTATAAAGCAATTTTGGATGCTATTCCCGATTTAATGTTTCGTATTAGTCATGATGGCGAGTATCTAGATTTGAAAAGTGAGGGTGCAAATGTCACTCTTTCGAGAGAAGAAATAGTTGGTAAACGTGTTCAAGAATTATTACCTAGTGATGTTGCGGCAATTAGCATAGAAGCGATCGCAAAAACTTTAGATTCTGGAACTTTGCAAACTTGCGAATATCAACTACCAACGCCTTTGGGAGTCAAAGATTATGAGGCGCGATTGGTAGTGAGTGGTGAAAACGAAGTATTAGCAATCGTGCGTGATATCACAGAACGTAAACAAGCAGAAATTTCCTTACAAAATCTTGCCCAAAAATTTGCTAAAGCTTTTAGTTGCAGCCCTGATTCCATTACCATCAGCACGCTGCAAGAAGGACGCTTTATCGAAGTTAACGATAGTTTTGTAGAACTTTCCGGTTATGAGCGGGATGAAGCGATTGGTAAAACTTCCTTTGAATTAAATCTTTGGGTACACGATCGCGATCGCCTAAATTTGCTACACGAGTTGCAAACTACAGGAGTTGTTCGCAACTTGGAATTTGAATTTCGGCAAAAGTCTGGCAAGATAATTACAACGCTGCTTTCAGCCGAAATCATTGATTTAGATGGTCTGCCTTCGATTTTAGCAGTCCATCACGACATTACAGAACGCAAACAGGTAGAAGCGCAATTTCGCCTAGCAGCACAACGCGATCGCTTGTTGGCAGAAACCTTAGTACGAATTCGATCTTCCCTGAACTTAGAGGAAATCCTGCAAACCACTGTCACCGAAGTCAGACAATTTCTGCAAACAGATCGAGTTTTTATTGGTTTAAATAATGACAAGTTAGGAGTCAGAACTCTTGCTGAATCAGTAGATCCCAAGTATCCATCAGTGTTAGGTTGGTCTACTAATGATGAAGCTTATTTACAAGAAGTGCGAAACTTACTAAAAGATAATCTTGTGCGTGTCGTTGAAGACATTACACAAATGTCAGTATCTCCCAAAGTCCAAGCACACTGCCAAAAATTTCAAACTAAGGCTAGCTTGGCTGTACCAATTATGCTAGGGAATGAATTATTTGGTGCATTAATTGCCAATCAATGCTCAGGTTCGCGTCATTGGCAGCCAATAGAAATTGATTTGTTACAGCAGATGTCAGAACAAGTAGCGATCGCCATTCAGCAAAGCCAGATATACCAAAAACTCGCAGAACTCAACACTAATTTAGAACACCAAGTAGAAGAACGAACAGCACAGTTGCAGCAGAAAATGCAAGAAGTTGAAACATTGCATCGCGTCAAAGATGTTGTTTTACACACCGTTGCCCACGATTTACGAACTTCAGTCATGGGTAACTTGATGGTGTTAAAGAATTTGTTAAATCAAAAAGTGGAGAGTGGGGGGGAAGCAGGGGAGCAGGGAGCAGGGAGCAGAGGTGAAAGAAGTAATTTTCTATCCTCCCCCTTGCCCCCCGCACCCTGCCCCTCTGCCTCCCTCCAATCCCCAATCCCAGTATCTCGCTCAATAATCGAGCGGATGATTCAAGGTAACGATCGCCAACTGGCAATGATTAACTCATTGCTAGAAGTTAATTGCGGTGAAAAGCCGGGTATGGATCTCAAACCCGAACCTGTGGACTTTAGCATCCTACTGGGAAAAATTTTCGCCCAGTTGGAACCGATGTTGACACAAAATCAAGCAACTCTGAAAAATTTGGTTCCCGCCAATTTACCTTTAGTGATGGTAGATGCAAGCCGATTAGATAAAGTTTTGGCAAATTTGGTAACACATAGCTTGCAAAATAATCCACCAGGATTAAATTTTATTGTGAGCGCTAACGTTGAGGGCGGAATGGTTCGTACTCAGATTCAAGATGACGGTGTGGTAATGAGTAAAGTAGAGTGCGATCGCCTTTTCGATCTCCATGTCCGCGATCCTCAAGATTGCTGTTCTACGAGCATTGGCTTAAAAATGTATCTTTGCCGCAAATTTATTCAGTCACACGGCGGCGAAATCGGTGTTATTAGCAACCGCAAGCGCGGGTTAACTTTCTGGTTTACATTACCTTTAGCCAAAGAAGCAGGGGAACAGGGGGCAGGGAGCAGGGGACAGAAGAGATTTTGAGATTTAGCAGTAATTAAGGGTTTCAGAGTAGGGTGTTGACTTTGATGAATTTTGTGAAAGTCACTGAAGAGGAAAAGGGGCAGGGAGCAGGGAGCAGGGGAGAAACCCCATAAATAAATTTAGGGGCTTGAAAACGGACTTATTATTTCTCGTGCTACGCATCTCGTTCGCGCAGCGTGCCGTAGGCATAATAAATATTTGTTACCTGGGCATAAATAAATTTAGGGGCTTGAAACCCTCTCTTGCTGGGGAATTCGGCATCTTTCCCCCTGCCCCCTGCCCCCTGCCCCCTGCCCCCTGCTCCCCTGCCTCTTTGGTCAAAAATATCTCTCCTGCCATTGCGAGCGGAGCGTTCGCGGAGCGTCTCGTAGAGATAGCAATCCCAGGCGATCGCTTCGCTCTAACAGAATCCGCAACAAATCGCCCATAAATTACCAAAAAATGAGAGGGTGTTATTTATAGCAATGTTGAGTAAGGAAAACACCCTCAAGTATGGGCAAAGTTGCTCGGATGCTAATGGCTACTCAATTTACAACAGTGCAGAGGTGGTGGAGACAAACCTTTTCTGCACCAACGAGAGATGAAACCACTACTCTTTATAGAGTTTGGCGTAACCGTTTTTTGTGGCAGAGATTGCGTTTATGGTTATGGCTAGCGCTGATTTGTTTGCTGTCTTTCGCTTTGCGAGACATTTACGGCTTTTTTTTCCCATTTCAAGAGTTGCAGCAACTGCCAGAAGAACTTAGAACTCAACGCTTTGTAATCAATATTTCAATGCTGTTGAATATACTAATTTGTTTTGCCTTACATAAAACTAAATTAGGTCGTCATCGTCCAGATTTATTGTTTTTAGGGTCTTCTTGGGCAATTAGTCTAGCATCGCAGTTGTTTGCCACCCTCAGAGGTTTTGCACTACCCGATCCGATTGGTTGGTCGCTGCTGTTCTTGAGCCAGGCTGTATTAATGCCAGTTTGCTGGATTGTTCACTTGCTATCTCAAGTGGGTGTACTAGTTTACTATTTCGGTATAAATACTCTACTTGAGCTAAAAACACCAGTCCCTGAACACCCAGAAATATATAGCATCACATTTATTTTATACATTTTTTGGTTTTGTATTATATGTGATATTGGTGTTTATCTATACGATCGCCTGCAACGTTCTGAGTTTTACGCCCGTCAAGAATTGGAATCTGCATACCAAAAACTCAAAGTTGCAGAAACTAAATATCGCACCATTTTTGAAAACGCTGTTGAAGGTATTTTTCAAAGCAGTCCCGATGGACATTACATTACAGCAAACCCTGCTTTAGCAAGCATTTATGGCTACTCCTTAGCGGAGGAGGTGACGGCTTCTACTGATATTGAACAATTGTACGTCGATCCGAACCGCCGCGCAGAATTTGTCCGCCTGATGGAAAAGTATGGCAGCATTTCCGAGTTTGAATCTCAAATTTATCGCCGAGACGGAAGCATTGTCTGGATTTCAGAAAAAGCTTACGCAGTCCGTGACGAACAGGGAAAACTCCTTTATTACGAGGGTTTGATTGAAGATATTACCCAGAGAAAACAAACTGAAGCAGAACTACGAGTATTTTTTCATGCAGTTTCCCACGACTTACGCAACCCAGTGCTGGGTACTTTAATGGTGCTGAAAAACTTGCTTGCACGTCCAGAGGAAAATATTTCGATTTCCCGCTCAATTTTAGAGCGAATGATTCAAAGTAGCGATCGCCAACTCAACTTAATTAATTCGTTGATGGAAGCTCATATCGGCGAAATTCAAGGTGTTGTTTTACAACGTCAGCCTGTACAATTACTGACAGTTGTGCAAGCTGCGATCGCAGATTTAGAGCCATTATTAGAGCAAAATCAAGCCAAGCTGACGAATCTAGTATCCGCAGATTTGCCATTAGTGAATGCAGATCCCACGCAACTATGGCGAGTTTTTTCTAACTTAATTGTCAATGCTCTGAAACATAATGCCCCTGGTTTGCTCTTGACAATTAACGCTACTCGTGAAGATGAGATGATTTATTGTACTGTTAGTGATAACGGGGTAGGTATTAGTCAACAACAAAGCGATCGGCTTTTTGACCTTTACTTTCGGGGTGCAAATATCCGCAATTCTGTAAGTTTGGGATTGGGCTTATATCTATGTAAGCAAATCATCAATGCCCACGGCGGCGAAATTGGGATAAATAGTGTGTTGGGTGCAGGGGCAACTTTCTGGTTCACATTACCTATTAGCTAACTAATAAAGTACTATAGCGATCCTAAATGATATCATGTTCGGCAAATCACTTATAATATGTCATTGCGAATGCAACAAAGTGGAATAAAGCAATCGCAAAGGTTTGGGATTGCCGCGCAACGCTTGCAATGGCATAAGTATTAAGTCGAGCATGATATGAGTCGTAAAAATCTCCGATTCCTTTCTCTGCGCTCTCTGCGCCTCTGCGGTTCATTTATTTTTATAAATGATTTAGGACTGCTATATTTAAAGCTATCTCTATCAATCAGTTATAATTTATGGTAATTTTCAATAATTATGAATAAAACGCTCCCTAAAACTGTATTCGTGTTTGCAATAATTGCAACGCTAACAACAGGATGCCGCTCAAATAATGACTACAAAAAATTTGCAAATGCAGGAAGTGAATATACAAATGCTGTTGACAGACTACTTGACGCAGCAGGTGATATACGCATTGATACCACTTCCGAGCAATTATTACGCAATGACAAAATTATTAATCTCACAATCGACGACTACAAAAAGCTCGCAGATCGTGACGATGAACGTCTAGAAGTCATTAGAAAATTACGCAAGCATAACAAATTATTAGGCAATTATTTTCAACTGCTGAATGAACTTGCTAGTTCTGATTCTCCCACACACGCTCAAGGAGAAATTGCCGAAGTTGTAGATAATCTCAATACTATTGGAAAGGAACTTAAAGGAAGCGATTTAATTACCAATTCAGGACTTTTTCAAAGTATAAGTAACCTTGTAGTTTCATCACAAATTCGTGGTGCATTGCGTGATGAGTTAGAAAAACGCCATCGAACAATTTTGCTTGAATTGACAATTCAAAAAGAAATGTTAAAAATTTTAGGTGATTCAATAGCACAAGATGTCAAACTTATTCGGATAGCAAGAGAAGAACGTTTTGTTATCCGTCCATTAATTCAGGAAACGACAATTTCCGATGAAGATACATGGATTGAAGCCCGACGGGATTTGTTCAAAATGGAAAACCGAGGTCAAGAGCTTCAATTTGCTAGCCAGGCATTGGGAAACTATCAAAAAGTTTTCCAAGCTTTTTATGAAGGTAAATTAACTTCAGAAAGAGTTAATAATTTTTTGCAAGAAGTTAATGATTTCTTGCAACTTATTGAAACCGACAAAAAACAAAGTTAGCTATTCACATAATATAATAGGAAACATACCATGACACACAGCCCTGGCATAACAATAGATCAACTACCAGCAATAGATATAGTTCGCACCCAATTTCTAGCTCGACTCTATGAGTGTGAACTTGAACTCAATTCATCAAAGATCCAAAACATTTTTGAATCCGAAACAGATACTTCTAAAAAACGAAAGTTTATTGACGATCGCACAGAATTATCTATGTTGCGAGTAAAACTGGAGACAGTAGCTTTAGAAAAAGTTGCCGCTCAACTCAAGTCTTTAGAGGATGACCTCAATGAAGGAATAAATGACTTAAAAAAATCAATTGACTCTGTTGGCAATACTGTAGATATTTTAACCTCAGTGAGACATATTACTGGGATTATTGCCAGAATTTTCGTAATTATTTAATTATTTATCGAACAGAATTCAGGAGTCAGGAGTCAGAATTCAGAATGAATTCTGTGCGAGTGGCGGATGAATAACCGGGTTTAAGACCCCAGCAAATCATAGATTTGGTGGTCTTTAATCCTGCGCCGATCTGAATCCCCGACTGATTGATTCTGACTCCTGAATTCTGACTTCTGAATTCTTCTTCAAACCCCATATTTTACCCTGATAGTATGGGGTAAATTCTTGCTAAATAGGTGGATATTGAAACTTAAATTAAGAAAAAAGAATGCGAGAGATAGGTAAGGGCACAACAATGTTGTAACCTTACGAATAATTTATGTGTCGTAAACATTACTTGAATTGATATAATTTGTGAAATCATGATGAAAAGCAGAAGTTAACGCGAAATGTATGCTGACATTTACCCAAATTAAACCACCTAACGGCGATACAGCAGTCACCTTTACTCTGGCGTTAACAGCAGAAGAACGTACCCGCAGCCGTCATCGTTTTGAAACGGAAGATGGTATTGTATTTTTACATTTACCTAGAGGAACTGTTTTACACGATGGTGATATTTTGCAAGAAGAAACCCATAACAGTTTAATTAGAATTATTGCCAAACCAGAACTAGTAGTAACTGCCTTTGCCCAAACACCAATTTTATTATTACGGGCAGCATACCATTTAGGAAATCGCCATGTACCTGTAGAAATTACCCCAACTTATTTACGCCTCTCCTCCGATTCGGTTTTACGCGCAATGTTGGAACAATTGGGGTTAGAAGTTAAAGAGGAAATTCTACCATTTCAGCCAGAATTAGGAGCTTATGGACAACACCATCATGCTCACTGATAGCCATCTTTTGAGTATTTTGCAACTGGCTAGCCCCGCTTTACCTGTGGGAGCATATAGCTATTCTGAAGGTTTAGAAATGCTGGTAGAAAATGGTACGATCGCTAACCACACAAATCTCAAAGATTGGTTAAAAGCAGAGTTGCTCTACGGGGCGATTCGGTTAGAAGCGGCAGTGATGGTACGATCGCAGCAATCGGCAAAAATGAATGATCTAGAGTCGCTATGTCGTTGGAATCTCTGGTTATCCGCAGCTAGGGAAACAGAAGAGTTACGCGCCTCTAGTTGGCAGATGGGGCGATCGCTGATCCAATTACTTGGTAAACTAGAACCGCAGATTATACCTATTGCTAATGGTGTCGGTAATCCTTGCAATTATGCGATCGCTTTTGGTATTGCTATTGCCCATTGGCAAATTAGTATCCAAGCCGCATTACTCGGATATCTGCATAGTTGGGCAAGTAATTTAATTACTGCGGGAGTGAAACTTATCCCTCTTGGACAAACAGCAGGACAGCAATTATTGCTAGATTTGCAACCATTATTTAGCACTGCGGCCTTGGAAATTTTAGCGTTGGAGGATGATGAACTCGCTTGTTGTAGTTGGGGTTTGTCGCTGGCAAGTATGCAGCATGAAACGCAGTATACAAGGTTGTTTAGGAGTTAGTCAAAATAATTCGTAATTCGTAATTCGTAATTCGTAATTATTACAAAGGACAAATGACAATAAACGCATTTAGAGTGGGAGTTGCTGGGCCAGTTGGTTCGGGGAAGACGGCTTTGGTGGATGCTTTGTGCAAGGGATTGCGTGAGCAGTATCAGATTGCGGTGGTGACAAATGATATTTATACTCAAGAGGATGCTCAGTTTTTAGTGCGTTCTCAGGCGTTGGCTAGCGATCGCATTTTAGGTGTAGAGACTGGCGGTTGTCCTCATACTGCCATCCGTGAAGATGCTTCGATGAATTTGGCGGCAATTGAGCAGTTAGAGGAACGTTTTATCGATTTGGATTTGGTATTTTTGGAAAGTGGTGGCGATAACTTAGCTGCTACTTTTAGTCCAGAATTGGTGGATTTAACGATTTACGTCATCGATGTTGCGGCTGGTGATAAAATTCCCCGCAAGGGTGGCCCCGGTATTACGAAGTCTGATTTGTTGGTAATTAACAAAACTGATTTAGCACCTTATGTTGGTGCAGATTTAAGTGTGATGGAACGGGATGCTAAAAAAATGCGCGGCGATAAACCTTTTATTTTTACTAATTTAAAAACTCAATCTGGACTTGCAGACGTAATTAATTTTGTTTGCAAAAATATCTGTTGAAAAAATTTTATAACCCACGAAAAATTAGATCCCCGACTTCTCAAAGAAGTCGGGGATCTGGACAATCCGCCCTTTCTATAAAGCCTTCAGATGCCGACTTCGCACCCGTTCAGCACTACCAGTAGGAATTGCAGCAATTAATTTTTGCGTATATTCCTCTTTAGGTTCTTGGTAAATGCTTTCGGCTGTGCCTTCTTCAACAATTTGACCGCGATTCATAACTAAAATGCGATCGCTCATAAATTTCACTACACTTAAATCGTGAGAAATAAAAATATAGGTAAGCTGAAAATCTGACTGTAATTCTTTGAGAAGATTTAATACCTGCGCCTGTACCGAAACATCCAACGCTGAAACTGATTCATCGCAGATGATAAACTTAGGATTTAACGCCAAAGAACGGGCTATACAAATCCGTTGGCGTTGACCGCCAGAAAACTGATGCGGATAGCGGTTCATCGCATCTGCACTTAACCCCACACGTTCTAAGAGTTCGGCTACCCGTTGTCGTCGTTGTTGCTTAGTCTTACCAACACTGTGAATTAACAACGGTTCCATCACCGCATCCCCAACCTTCATTCGTGGATCGAGGGAACTAAAGGGATTTTGGAAGACTATTTGCATTTCCCGCCGCAGTTTTTGCAACGGTTCTCCTTTAAGGTTAGTAATATCTTGTTTCTCAAAGATAATCTGACCACTCATCGGTTCAATTAATCGCAGCAAGGTTCTGCCAAGGGTTGTTTTACCACAACCAGATTCTCCTACCAAACCTAGTGTTTCTCCTGGTTTGACATCAAAGGAAACACCGTTAACTGCCATATTGTAGCGTTTTGTCCCACCAAACACCCCGCGCACCGGAAAACCAACTTTCAGGTTGCGGATTTGCAGCAGAGGTTCCAATTCATTGAAGTTTGCCAATCTTGTAGCAATCTCTTTTGTGGTGAATTCTATAGGTAGCGCAGGTTCTTTTGCCTGAATTACTACTTGTCCCGTTGGTGTCTCTTCTGCACTCATGTAATCAGAAACGGTGAGTAATTTTTGGGGACGGCGGTTGAGTGTGGGGCGACAAGCTATCAAACCTTTAGTATATGGATGCTGAGGACTGCTGAAAATTTGCCGAGAAGTACCAGATTCGACAACTTTGCCTCTATACATCACCGCTACTTGGTCAGCAATTTCCGAAATTAGTCCCAAATCGTGGGTGATGAAAATCATTGCCATATCACGGCTTTGCTGCAATTCTTGCAATAAGTCCAAAATAGTCGCTTGCACAGTCACATCCAAAGCTGTGGTTGGTTCATCAGCAATTAAGATTAATGGGTTGCAAGAAATTGCCATTGCAATCATTACCCGTTGCAACTGACCCCCAGAAAGTTCATGAGGGTAACGTTCCAGCATGGCTTCTTTGTGTTGTTTGACCAACTGAGCTAGCTTTGATGGTTCTAGTTTCGGTGAAGTTTCGGTATACTGCTGCTGGATCTCTTCATCGCTAGGTAGAAGTTTAACCTCTTGCAGACCTGCGATCGCAACTTGTCTTGCTTGGGCTGCTGACACATTTTGATGCCGCATAATCGCTTCTGTTAGCTGAAACCCAATGTTATAAACTGGATTCAGCGAACTCATCGGTTCTTGAAAAATCATCGCAATGTCGCCACCCCGGTGTAGCTGCATTTGCTCAGGGGGCAATTTCACCAAATCGATGGCGTTACCATTCTCCTGGGGACGAAACCAGATTTCACCACCAGTAACTATACCAGGACTTTGCAACAAACCCATCACAGCTAAGGCTGTCACTGATTTACCACTCCCCGATTCTCCTACTATTCCTAGAGTTTCACCTCGATGCAGTTCAAAGGAAATACCATCCAAGGCTCTGACAGTATTGCCATCACCGGGAAATTCAACTTGTAAATTGCGAACCTCTAGGACAGTTTCTCTCATAGGAGTTAGGTAGAAATTTTAACTTAAAATTATCTGGATTTTAACAATAGTTTTGATCTATTATGTCGTTAAATTCTGTTTTTACGCTTCGTGACATACTCACGCTTGCTGAGTACAGGTAAGCGTGAGCTTCTCAGAGACTCTTCAATGAAGACATTATCTGAGCTTTTAAGGCGTGTGTCCCACGCGCTTTTATATTCAAGCTGGCGTTCAAATCCCGGCACAAGCTGACTTTACAATTAGGGCAGTTGTGCATTCTTTGAGACAGAGGCTTCAAAACTTTTTGACCGCAACTAGAGCATTCCTGTGATGTGCCGTTTGGGTTTACAGCAATAACTTTCAGTCCAGCGTTCTCGGCTTTGACTGTCAGTATTGAAATAAATTGTCCCCAACCAGCGTCGTTTACACTTTTAGCAAGTCTTGACTTAGCTAGTCCTTTGATATTCAGTTTTTCTACTGCGATAACATCATACTTTTTGAGTAAGCCATTAGCAGTCTTGAAATGAAAATCTTTGCGAGTATCAGCAACTTTTTTATGTTGCTTACCCAATTTTTGAATAGCTTTCTTGCGTCTGTTAGAACCCTTTTTTCTACGAGATACACGACGTTGTGCTGATTTTAGCTTACGTTCAGCTTTACGCAAAAACCTTGGTGCTGCTATCCTGTCGTCATCGGAAGTAACAATAAAATCTATTAGTCCGACATCAATTCCAATAATATTGTCAGCATCAAAATCAGGCTTGATTGCTGGAACTGTCTTATCTTCTAAACTCAAAGTCACATAGTAGCCACTTGCCTTTTTGGTTACAGATGCAGTTTTGATATCAAACCCGTCTGGTATTTGACGATGAACAATTACTTTTACATCGCCTACTTTTGACAATATTATTTTATTGTTTTGAAAATGCTCTTTTTTGAATTGTGGATAGGTAAAAGTTTTATATTGTCCTTTACCTTTGAATCTCGGTTTGCCACTACGCTTGCCATTAGCATCTCCTTTTAACCATCTGTCAAAAGCTAGTTCTACTTTTTTAGGAATCTCTTGTAACACTTGAGAGTGAATACTCTTGTACCAAGGTCTGTCCTTTTTGAGTTGAACTAACGAGGCTTGCTGACTAAAGCGATTAGGCTTATCTTTTAGCTCTGGGAGACGACAAACAATTAGAGAACATCTATCTACAGAGCAACGATTTTGCTCATACCAATCAAACCTTTGAGCAAGCTGATAATTATATTGATAACGCAGCATATCTAGTGTGTTGTCAATTTTTGCGGCTTGCTCTTTCGTGGGTTTCAATCGGTACTGATAGGATGTTTTCACTTGCTCGACTAATCAAGTGTTACCTTTTTAGTATACACTGATTTAGATATAATATGAAAAATGATTTTGTTTCCAAAGGAAGGTCTGTTAGTGATCTAAAGGTGCATTTAGTCTTGGTGACTAAATATCGGCGCAAAGCCTTCACTTCAGTTATGCTGGGTAGGCTAAATGTTGTAATGCAAGAATTACTAGAAAAGTGGGATTGTAAACTGGTAGAATTTAATGGTGAAGATGACCACGTACACCTACTCTTCCAGTACCACCCAGATGTTGAATTGAGCAAGTTAGTAAATAATTTGAAGTCTGTATCATCTAGAAAACTCCGGCAAGAATTTGCAGAACACCTAGAAAGTTTTTATTGGAAAGACGTATTTTGGAGTGGTTCTTATTTTGTTGCTAGTTGTGGCGGCGTTACGGTTTCTACTCTTAGGAAATATATTGAAGCGCAGGAATCACCCACAGAATCAACGTAAGAATTTGTTCGTTTCCTCCATATCCTCCTCTCTCGCCTACGGCATTGGTCAGAGGACAGTCGTCAACTCACACAGCATTCGTCCCACGCTCCTAAGAGTGAGACGTGGGACTTCTGCTGAAATTAGTTAAATGAAAGTGAGCGACAAATTTACTCACGGTTATGCACTATTAATTGGTGTAGGGGAGTCTAAATATAGTAAAGCGTCAACACAGACAAAAAAATAGCACATCCTCAAGGATGGCTATTTGTAGAAATTGTCTAATCGTAATATTAGTTAGCAAATTGAATACACGCTCAATTACCAACTTTAGAAAGGAATATCATCTGGATCTGGTTCTTGCTCTTTCACTGCTGGATAAGTAGTTCGCTCATAATTTGTGGGTTGAGGTACAGGTTCGTAATTTGTCGCTTGGGGAGCAACGCCAACAGGATTTGCAGCCGGAGTGGGTGCTGGACGTGGTGATTCGTAACTGGGAACGTCTTTCTGTGCAGGACGAGATGCTGCTGGTTGTCGGGGAGCAGTTTCAGTAAATGATGGAGTTGCTGTTGCAGAAGGTAATGGATCGGTATTAAAACTACCTCCAACAGGTTGAATTTGTTGCACCGTCAACTCAGCGCGTTTTTCTTTAAAACCTTCTTGACGCTCAACAGTATTCATACCTAAACGTCCTACCAGGATGACGCGATCGCCTTGATGGTAGTTTTGCTGGATTTCTGTCGCTAAATTCCCCCAGCCCACTACTTTTAGGGTAGCTGGCGGATCTTCTGGTTTTATGGAATTGGGAAACTGCACCAGCATTTCTGTAACTCCTAGATTATCTGCTGTATAGCGGAGTTGCGGCTCGTTGATAATTTCTGCCATCAAAACGCAGCTGTTCATTAAAATTACTCCTGACTGCAAAATGTACTGATTGAAAAAGTTGGGGTTTTTCTATGTAGTGCCAATTAATATCTAGATATGTTTAATTGTTTGCATTTTTTAATAATGCCTGAGTTTTTAGTCCTTTCTAGCATAAAAGCCAAGCGATCGCTTTGAACAGCATTAAGTATGCCATCCGCCACCCTCGCTTGACTAAATTGAGCATTCAATTCTGCATTGAGTAGTATAATTGTACCATTAATTCTTAAATAGAAAAAATTTTTGCCAAAAATTAAGTCTCGATGTGAACTGGAAAAACACCCAAGGCAATCAAGGTCTCGCAAGATTGGAAGCGCAAAGACGCAGGTGCTATAAGTACAGGTAATGAGCAAATTAGTAAATCTAAACTTAATTTGCTTTGTTATCAAGCATTCACGGTACGATTATTGAGAATAAATAGTATTAGTCTTTAAGTATCATCCAGTTATGACTATCACCCTGACCCAGAAAGAGCATTGGGAACTGTGGGCGGAAGCTAACCAAAATAGCCCCCAAGCACCAGAAAAAGAGCCATTCGAAATCATCAGTGAAATGCCTAAGCAACTGGGTAAGGGCTATCTACAGGATATTGAGGTGCATCCAGAACTCTGGCTGACGATTTGGGATTGTGAATATAACGATGATGTGTTGTTTAAAATCTCTGAATGGGATCACCCACTGCAATTTTGCGTCTTCCTTTCAGGCAAAGTCATAGACGAATATGGGGGGCAGTTAGGGGAAGGATATACGTGTATTTCTGGTAGTGGTGTTCAACGCCAAATGATTACAGAATCCCCAAAATCTCCACGTATAGGCGTTGACATTCACATGCCTCCTGATTTGCTGGCAACTTTTTTCCCCGATGAAACAGGAGACATTCCCCAGCAGTTGCGTTTGTTGGCAAAGGGTAATAATTGGCAAACTTTACTCTACCCGGAAACCACATCGGCTATTCAGGGAGTAGCACAGCAAATTGTCAATTGTCCTTTTCAGGGTATCACAAAGCGGATGTATTTACAGGGTAAGGTGTTGGAACTAATGGCATTGCAGTTAGCTCCCATTTTATCTGCTCAAGATGGACTGCAACCATCGCCGCGACTAAAGCCTGATACCATCGCCCGGATTCATCTGGCTAGGGAAATTTTATTGACACATTTAGAGAATCCGCCGTCATTGTTAGAATTGTCGCAAATTGTCGGGGTGAGCGATCGCACTCTCCGGCGTGGATTTCAAGAATTGTTTGGAACAACAGTATTTCGCTACCTGACAGAGAAACGGATGGAATGGGCAGAACAGTTATTGCGTCAGGGAAACATAACTATTAGTGAGGTTGCTCACCGAGTAGGTTATTCCCATCAAGGACGCTTTGCTGAAACCTTTAAGCGTAGGTTTATGATTACACCAGGTGAATGTTTATCGGGTAAGAAGTCCGTTTTAGAGCTATGATGCCATTTTTGTCATAGACTTAGTTGCTATTAATTCTCTATACTCAGCTTCATTGAATTAGGAACTATTTGCAGTCACCGAGTTTTGGCAAAGCAGATTAATTCAATCAAATTCTGCAAGAAGCTGGTGTATCAGGAGTTGTAATGAAGCGTTGCTGTTTGTCTGTTAGTATGCGGTTGTGGTTTTTACTGACTCTATCGGGATGCTTGAGTGCTGTTGCGATTGGGCCGGGATGGGCAGAAATTAAACCAACGGGTGAGAAGCAGGAAGTCAAAAGTCAGAAAAATTTTAAAACTCTGCTGACTCGAAAAATTCGGCAATTGAGTGAAATAGAGCGTCCCAGCACTAGCGCAATCATCCTAGTACAGTCGCCAGCACCCCAAACAGCCCCCTCATCAATTGTACAGGTGACGGGAGTGCAAGCTAAACCCACAGAAAAAGGTGTGGAGGTGATTTTACAGACGGCTCAAGGGGAACAACTGCAAATCACAAATCGCAGTGCTGAGAATAACTTTATCGCTGATATTCCTAATACGCAATTGCGTTTACCTAGTGGCGATACATTTACATTCCGTTCCCAAAACCCAGTTACAGGTATTACTGAGATAACTGTTACAAACCTTGATGCCAATACGATCCGGGTGACAGTCACGGGTGAGGGGGGATTGCCAAAGGTTGAGTTATTTGACGGTGATGAAGGGCTAATTTTTGGCGTGATCCCAGCCGTAACTGCGGCGCAACAACCCCAAACACCCCAAGCTCAAGAAAAGCCAACAAGTGAGACACCCCAAGAGGAACCAGCAGCACAACAGGATGAACCGATTGAGTTAGTAGTAACGGGTGAGCAAGATGGGTATCGCGTGCAGGATGCGACGACTGCAACAAGGACAGACACACCTTTGCGTGATATTCCCCAATCGATTCAGGTTATACCGCGACAGGTGTTAGAAGATCGTAAGCCCAGAACTCTGACGGAAGCAGTGGAAACGGTTAGTGGTGTTTCCAGTGCAGATACCAATTTTAATGCACCCGCAGGAACCTATATTATCAGGGGATTTCAACAGGGAGGGAATTTGCGAAATGGCTATCGAGATGTTAATGGCTTTGGTCTAACAGGACTTGGGACGATTGAGCGAGTGGAAGTTTTGAAAGGGCCAGCCTCGGTTCTGTTTGGAGCATTAGAACCTGGTGGAGTTATCAACGTGATCACCAAACAACCTCTCAGTGAACCCTATTACAATCTTGGATTGGAGGTGGGGAACCGGGGATTTGTTCAGCCCAGTATTGATTTCTCCGGCCCCTTGAATGACGATAAAACTCTGCTCTATCGCCTCAATGCCAGCTATCAAAATTCCAACGGGTTTCAAGATTTTGTCAACACAAATCTGACTACGATCGCACCCTCAATCAGTTGGAAATTGGGAGATAGGACAGACCTAAATCTATACTATGAGCATATTAATTTCAATGGTATTCCTGAGACTTTCACTACTGTTTTCAGCGATAATACGTTCAAACTGCCTCGAAGTCGCTACTTAAGTTATCCTTTGGATGGTCAAGATTATACCACTCACAAATATGGCTACACGCTGACCCACAAGTTTAGCGATGACTGGCAGATCCGGAATAATTTTGCTGTAACTAATTTTACTGCCAGCGAAGAGTACACAGTAGGAATAAATCTTGTAGACGATCGCTTCTTACAGAGTTATGCTGCCAGACGTAACTACTCGCAAGACAACTATTTTGGCCAGATAGACTTGCTTGGTAAGTTTAATACAGGCTCGATTCCCCATCAACTTTTGTTTGGTTTTGATGTCAACCGCTATGTGGACAATTTTAATGTCATTCGCCTCGGTGTGCCTCTTCTAGATGTTTTCAACCCAAACTACAACATTCCAGAGCCACAAATTACTACTGGAGGTTTTAGTAGATTTCAGACTGTTCAATCTTATGGATTTTATCTTCAGGATCAAATTAGCTTTCAAGATAACCTGAAGTTACTTATTGGCGGGCGCTTTGACTGGATTACACAAAAGAGTGGCACAGACGAATCAGAACAAAATGATAGTGCGTTCAGCCCCCGAATCGGGTTAGTGTATCAGCCGAGCAAATCTGTTTCTCTCTACACCAATTACACTCAGTCTTTTAACCCTACCCAAGGATTTAACCCTGATGATAGTGCATTCGAGCCAACTAAAGGAACGCAATATGAAGTGGGCATTAAAGCTGACTTTTTAGAAGGCAGACTCTCGACAACGTTGGCAGCTTATCAAATCAGCAAGACGAATGTTGTAACAACCGATCCCGATCCCGAACGAGCCGCGCAAGGTTTTTCCACTCAAGTGGGGGAGCAAAGGAGTAGAGGGATTGAGTTAGATATTGCGGGTGAGATTTTGCCCGGTTGGAAGGTGAGTGCTTCCTATGCTTATACCAATGCAGAAGTCAGTGAGGATGTCTCTATTCCTATAGGCAATAGATTAGAGGATGTGCCATACAATCAAGCTAGTTTATGGACAACATATCAAATTCAAAATGGTGATTTGAAGGGTTTGGGATTTGGTTTGGGGCTGTTTTATGTGGGTACGCGGGCGGGAAATTTAGCTAACTCTTTTGAAATACCCGATTACTTGCGTACTGATGCAGCGATTTACTACCGTAGAGATGCTTGGAAGGCTGCTATCAATATCCGTAATCTATTTGATACGGAATATTACGGTTCTAGCAGTGGCTTAAGAACATTAGTTAGAACAGGTGCGCCTTTTACAATTATTGGTTCTATGAGTTGGGAGTTTTAACTGGCTCTTTACGGGTAGTCAACCGAGCAACTTGCCTAAACACAGCACCTTGTGGATAACCTGCCAAATATTAGTTCAAGAAAGACATTCTTTGTAATGAAAAAGAAAGCCATTAGTACAATTACGCGATTGTTACTTGTTGTTAAAACTGTTTGTGTTTTGACTTTTGCTAAGTTTGTTTGGGTTGTCCACAGTGTTTTTTCAAGCTGGAGTAGATTATGGCAACTTCGGCAGATTTCGAGCAGTTACAAATTTTTACCATTATTTTTGACCATAGTTGCTGTTTTAGCGATCGCAGCCTGTAACCACAACACACCGCAGCAAGAAAAAAGCCAAATAGAAATTGACAAGCCAGCACTTGCACAAACGCCAATAGAAACAAAAACGGTTAGCGATGCTTTGGGTAAAGTTGAAATTCCAGTTCAACCGCAGCGAGTTGTTGTGCTAGAGGAAAATATAGTTCTCGATTCAGTACTGGCCCTGGGTATAAAGCCTGTTGGTGTGATGTATTGTCGTGATTGTGAGGAAAAATTTCGAGGTATACCCAACGAGTTACTTGCTGACGTTCCAATTGTAGGCAGTATTGGGAGTCAACCTTCCCTAGAGAAAATTCTTGCTTTAAAACCCGATTTAATTCTGGCGTTAACAAATCGGAAGAACTTACATAAACTCCTTTCCAGGATTGCACCTACTGTAATGATCGATTTTCCCACGATGTACGACTTTAAAAAAAGACTACGATATGTAGCCCAGGTATTGGGAAAAAGCGATCGCGCAGAAGAACTTCTAACTCATTACCAAAACCGCATCCAAAAACTGCGGCAGCAATTAGGAAAACAATTAGAAACAAAAACAATATCTGTAATTTATCTTGCAGGTTCGGCAGATGTTTTCTATAGCTACAGATCAGACTTTCTAGGTTATGGTCAAATCATTACCGACGCAGGTTTACGACTAATTCAAAAAACTCAAAAAGAACTTCAGCTAACATTAAGTATTGAAGTTTTACCCGAATACGATGCCGATTTTCTATTCATTATGACCGATTTCTTAACCAAAGATTTTAAACAAGCCAATCCTGAATTTTTATCTTTTTTGCAAAAGCCTATTTGGTCAAAACTTAAGGCTGTTCAAAATAAACAGGTATACAATGTAAATTGGAATGTTGGAGGAACTATTGGAGCTAATAAAATAATTGACGATTTATTCAAATATCTAGTAAAAACATCTTAAAATCATGTAAAGGACAGCATAAATTCCATCAATACGGAATTTATGTCAGTTTATGGCACGTACAGTCTCGGATTCGTGAAAATCCGTGCGCCGCATCGAGTTAAAAGTGTGAGATTAGCGCGATCGCTCTGGAAGGGATTTTTGCCTTTTCCGGTGCATTAATGCCAGGTTTGACACGCAATTTGTGGGATAATATTAGAAATATTTATCATTTATCACTCAGCAATTTTTACTTAGCTTTAAGTTACTTACTGAGAATAATAATATAAATTTTACTTTTATTTCAGTATTATTAACTATGCCTATCTCCATCTCCAGCCAAGTCTTCGACGAACTAATGCATCAGGAGAAGGTTGAGAGTTCCCAACATCTAGACCCCGATGATCAGTT
>NZ_JAYGHE010000096.1:0-25507 GCF_034931145.1 Nostoc sp. UHCC 0252
CAAGTCAGTACTATAATCTACCTCCATTAGCAATTCATTTCCAAACTCTATGACATTCAAATCAATGTCATATTGCACATAACCTTTAGGATAAGGAACCAAAGTTAGTTCTAGCCCTAGCATTGTTGGTACTACTTGTGGTCGGTCTAGGTTAAATGTCACGTTGACCAAAGGAGAGCGGCTAGGATTTCGCGGTAGATTTAACTGTTCAAGTAACTGGGCAAAAGTATAATCTTGGTTTTCGTAGCTATCTAACAAAATATGCTTGATATTAGCCAAATATTCTAAGAAAGTTGGCGAACCATCAAGATAGCTACATATTGGCAGTAAGTGAGCGCAATAACCTACCATCTTTTCACTACCTGCAAGTCCTCGACCCGCTACGGGAATACCGACTATAATCTCGTCCTGATTACTCAATCGGTGTAGCAAAGTCATATAGCCCGCTAATAAGGTCATAAATAGCGTGCAACCATTCTTTTTACTAAATTCTTTGAGTGCAGCATAAAGACTGGCATTAGCCTTCATACTGACTCTGGCTCCTTTGTAGGACATCACAGGCGATCGCAGGCGATCTGTTGGTAGTTCTAAGGTTGGTATTGAGTCTACAAACTTTCCTAGCCAATAGGCTTGTTGGTTAGCTATTTCGGCACTCTGACTTTGCGATAACTGCCAGTGTATATATTCTTTAAATTGTAGTGGTGCTTCTGGCTGAAAAACTTTGCCCTGACACTCTGCTGAGTAGAATGCACCTACCTCTTGTAACATCAAACCAATTGACCAGCCATCAATAATAATGTGATGCGCTGTGATAATTAGTAAATGTACTTCTTCCTCTAACTTCAGAAGATTTATCCGTAATAGGGGCCCGCGAGTCAGGTCAAAACTTTGTTGATTCTCCTGATTTAACCATTCATCTATTTTAGTTTGGCGATCGCTAGCATCAATATTCGATAAGTCAATGAGTGGAACTTCTATGATTATGTCAGATAAAACTCGCTGAATTTCACCAGATGAATCTATAATTGTTCGCAATGCTTCGTGACGAGCTACAAGTTTTTTGAAAGCGCTACGCATTGCTGGCAAATGCAAACAACCTTGTAGTTGAAGCATAATAGATTCGTTATAAGTATTTGACTCATCTTCTCCTATCTGGGCTAAAAGCCAGAGTTGTTTTTGTGCTTGAGTCAGAGGGGCTTCACTAACTATTTGATTAGGTAGTGTAGATATTAGCTCAGATGTATCTTCAACTTCGTAACGCTCTCTTAATAAATTTAAGTAAGATAGACTTTGTAATACAGAGTCAGCATCAACTCCAAAATCAATCAAACAAGCAACTTCATCAACGCCAATTGCCATCATGTTCTCAATAATTTTTGAGCAAGAATCTGGCGTTCCAATCAAGGCGCTTGTTTGCACATAACGTTCATAAGCGACTGATAACAGGTAATTTTTATCATCTTCAGTCAAAGTTTCAAAATTTATATTTAAACCCTGACTCTTGACCAAATTCTGCAAAAGTCCAATTGAACTTTGAAGATATTTGCAAAAAGGTTGATGAGCCTTTTCCCGAACAATATTAATATCTTCGCCAACAAATGTGTGCAACAAGACCGTTACATGGCCAGATTTTGGGTTATGACCATGTTGATATAAAGATTCACGGTATAGCTTGATGTTCTTGGCTAAATCTTCAACGGTCTGACCCATAAGATTTGTTAAAACACCTACACCTATTTCACCAGCCTTAATATAGGTTTCTGGATTATTAACAATAGTTATCCAAATAGGCACATCAGGCTGCACTGGCATCGGAAAAAGCTTAATATTTATATCCTTTCCAGCACCATCTCGAAATTGAATAGGTTCTCCACGCCAAAGTTTTTGCACTGTTGCAATTTCTTGAAACATCAGGTCACGATGTTTGCCGTAGGCATCAGGTGCAAATACAAAATCATTAGGATGCCAACCAGAAGCAAAAGAAATACCGACTCTACCTTGCGATAAATTATCGACTACTGACCACTCTTCAGCTACTCTAATTGGATGGTGTATTGGTAAAACAACGCTACCTGCACGCAGTTGTATCCGTTGGGTTACTTTGGCAAGTGCAGCACTAATTACTGATGGGTTAGGCGAAAATCCTCCAAAAGCATGAAAATGACGTTCAGGAACCCATAAAGCTGTAAAATCATGTTCGTCAGCAAATTTTGCCCCTTCAAATAGCAGGTTATATTTGTCTGATACGAATTCGGAATCATATTGACCAAAATAAAATAAGCTAAACTCAATTGTCTTTTTACTATTTTGGTTAAATTTTATTTCGGGAACTTTATTAGTAGTAAGAGAAGGTTTATATTGGTTCCGCTCCCAAAAACCCGCCTGCTGATTTGGATTTGATTGAGTTAAATTGGCAACTGGTTTATTAAAAACTGGAGCTTCAGGATTAATTCTCTCCAACTTGGCAGATTCAACTAAAGAGTTAGTTAAAGATGAATTATTTAAAGTTTTTAATTTTCCTGAAGCTGAAGCAGGAAAAAAGCCTGCTGTTTGCAACTCTTGGACACTTATTTTAAAAGCCTGAATTACAAACTCAATATCTTCATCTGTATGTGCTGTAGACAGAAAACAATTACGTCCTTCCCAAATATAAACTCCTTTTTCGAGTAAGTGATAAAACAGCAAATCTACTTCTAAGGGTTGGTTGAAAACGCTATAGTTATCCTTAAAAGTGAAGCGAAATAGTGAGCCAAAATTCACCATTCGTAATGGGACATTATTTTGCTGAAAGTATGTATTTAGGGTTGCAGCTAGCTTTGATGTGCGATCGTTTAATTGCTCTTGAACTGATGTTCCAAGCATTTTCATCTGCTGGAGTATAGCTCGTGCGGCTCCCATTGTTAGGGGATGCTTACAGAAAGTGCCAGCAAAGTAAGTAGTTTCTGCTTGAGGATATGATGCATCCCCAAAGTTCCACATTCCACCATCTATGCCATCCATGTATGCAGCTTTGCCAGCTACAACCCCAATTGGCATACCACCACCAATTATCTTGCCGTATGTGACTAAATCTGCTTCGATACCAAACCACGCTTGTGCGCCACCCAAGTGAATGCGAAAGCCTACAAGCACCTCATCAAAAATTAATGCTATTCCTGTCTGAGAAGTTAATTGTCGGAGTTGATGTAAAAACTCTTTTGGTTGTAAATCAGGTCTTCGACTTTGTACAGGTTCAACTAGCACAGCAGCTAATTCTTCACTGTGAGCTTTGATTGTTTCTAGAGACTCAAAATCACCATAATTGAGTACCAAAATATGATCTGCGATATGTTGGGGTACTCCTGGAGCAAGTGGTACTGAACGTAATTCTCCTTCAGCTTTCTGTCCTACAGCTAGAGTGCCATCAAAATGACCATGATATGAGCCTGCAAATATGGCAATTTTGCTACGTCCTGTAGCGGTTCGTGCTAAACGAATTGCCGTCATTACTGCTTCTGTCCCAGAGTTACAGAAGGCGGCTCGCTCTACGCCTGTTAGTTCACAGATTAACTTTGCTACTTCTCCTGCTAGTTCTGAACGAGGGCCGATTCGAGTTCCTTGTTGCAATTCATTTTCTAAAGTTGCTTTGATAAACGGTGCATCATGTCCAAACAAATACACCCCAAATCCCATTGCTAAGTCTATGTATTCATTACCATCTACATCCCAGATTTTAGAGCCTAGTGCTTGCTTGCCAATGATGGGATAGCACATTTCTTTTGTATCTGAACGGAAACCTGCTATGCCTCTTCTATCAGCTGAATATTGCCGTTCAGTTTGTGTTTGTTGTTTAGATTTTTGAGTGCGCTGGTTATAACGTGTAATCAGTGCTTGTAGATGCTGCTGTTGTTGTAGATTTAATTTTCCATTAACTCTTACCGGCTCTAGATTTGCTTGAGGTTGAATAGATGCAGCATCTTTAAGATAACTAGGAGTAGATAGTGATTGTTCAGGTGCAATGGGGAGTTGATGTGTGTCAATTTTTCCGTTTGAGTGCAACTTGCTATGAGGTTCTAAGGATGTTCCTATAGATAAAGAGTTGTTACGTAAAACTTCCAACTGTTGGCGCATGAGTTCATGCTGACTAGCATTGAAATGCGTCATTACTTCCAATTGCTGGCTAATAATTCGTTCTAGTGCTGTTTCGGACACCGCTATTGTTTGTTTGGTATTTACTGTGCCATTTCCATTTATAGATGCTGGTGTTATTTTTTGCGGTGCGACAGAAGGAGCAACTTCAGTTTGTACAGTATCTGTTGTTAGGGTTGTAGCTATGTGGGATGTTGATTTTGGAGATGAACCATTTAGCTCGCGCTTTGGCTGTGGAGAATTTTTCAGCACCCATTCTGGAGAGATATTTTTATCAATATAGGTGGAGAGAGAATCTATAGTCGTACACTCTTCAAAAAACTGACGAATTGCAACTTTAATTCCAAAAGCATTCTCTATAGTTCTTACCGCTTCCATCAGTACGAGGGAGTCAGCTCCCATTTCTAGAAACGGTTCATGAATATTAATTTCACTTGTTTTTATATGTAGTAGTTCGGCAATGAGAATACGTAATTTGGGCAGAATAATTTCTTGATGTGTATTTATTGTGCTGAGATCAACTTCTGCCTGAGTCAATGGGATATCTAATTTTTGAACATTCATAAAATTTCCATTTCTGTGTCGATCGTCAAACTCATACCAATAACGCTGGCGCTCAAAGGGATAGGTCGGTAAAGAAAGACGGCGACGTTGATAGTGGCGATCGCATTCTGTCCAGTTAATCTCTACACCTAGAACTGCCAATTTACCTAAGCTGTTTAAAAGTACCTGCCAATCTTCTTGTTCGGGCTGTAGTGAAGGTATCCAAGAATGCTTTGCTTGACCGAGACACCTTTTACCCATACTAATTAGGGTAGGACGCGGCCCAATCTCTAAAAAGATGTTACACCCAAGATTGTGTAGTGTATTAATCCCAGTGGCAAATTGTACAGTTTGGCGGAGATGGCAACGCCAATAGTTGGCATCTGGGATTTCTTCTGCTGAGAATATTTGACCCGTGAGATTTGAAATTAAGCCAATATGTGGGGTCTGAAACTGTACTTGTCGTGCTTGACGCTCAAATTCGTCAAGTATCGGCTCCATCAGTGGTGAATGGAAGGCGTGAGATACTTGTAAATACTGTACGGTAATTCCCTGAGACTTAAACTGTTCAACAGCAGACTCTACAGCCTCTTTCTCACCAGAAATAACAATGTTTTGCACTCCATTGACTGCGGCCAGGTAAATTTTTCCGTGATACTCAGCTAAAGTTTTGTTAACTATATCTGCATCTGCAAACACTACTACCATTGCACCATTGCTAGGTAAAGATTGCATTAGTTGGCTGCGGTGTACAATTAGTTTGAGTCCGTCTTCTAAACTAAAAACTCCAGCTACGCAAGCGGCAACATACTCCCCCACACTATGTCCCATGACTAGATCGGGAGTGATGCCCCAAGAACGCCATAACTCAGCTAAAGCATATTCCAAAGAAAATATTGCAGGCTGGGTATAGGCAGTTTCGTTCAGAGGGTAACTCTCATTGTTTGCTAGATAAAGAATTTCTAGGAGGGGTTTTTCTAGATGAGAAGATAGAATTTGATCGCAACGGTCTATAGCTTGACGAAAAGTAGGCTGAGTTTCGTAAAGTTGACGACCCATACCTATATATTGAGAGCCTTGTCCTGTAAATAGCCATGCTATTTTTGGGCGATTTATGCTATCTATTTGGCCTCTAACTAGTCCAGTAGTATCAGTTTTGGTGGTGAAACCAGCTAATTTTTCAGCCATTTGCTTAGTGGATTCGGCAACTACAGCTAAACGATATTCAAAATGTGATCGCCCTGTGTTGGCTGTAAAACAAAGATCCCCAAGAGCTATGTGTGGATGAGACTGAATGTAACTTTGATAAAGACCTGCTAGAGTATTTAGTGCTTTCTCGCTTCTAGCTGACAAGCATAAAAGATGAAAAGGACGTTCGGCTTCTAAATATACAGGTTCAATTTTGGGAGCTTCTTCGAGAATCAAATGAACGTTGGTTCCACTCATCCCAAAGGCGCTCACGCCTGCTATTCGTGGTTGTTGTGTTGACCAAGGAGTAAGTTGATGAGGAACTACTATTGGTAGGCGTTCCCAAGGAATATATGGATTTGGCTTGTGAAAGTGCAGATGAGGTGGTATTTGCTGGTGTTGGAGAGACAGTACTACTTTGATCAGACTTGCTATTCCGGCGGCGGCTTCTAAATGCCCAATGTTAGTTTTAACTGAACCAATAGTCAAAGGGTTATCCTCTGAGCGTCCCTGACAAAGCACCTTCTCCAAAGCAAAAACTTCGATTGGATCTCCCAAAGGTGTGCCGGTTCCGTGAGCCTCTACGTATTGAACTTGATTCGGCTCTACTTTGGCGTTTTCTAGTGCCTCCCGAATTAATGCTTCTTGAGCAGAACCATTAGGAGCAGTCATCCCATTGCTGCGACCATCATGGTTGACTGCTGAACCACGAATTACAGCCAGGATATTATCTCGATCTGCGATCGCATCAGATAAGCGTTTCAGTACGATAATACCGCACCCTTCTCCTCTAGCGTAACCATCAGCAGCAGCATCAAAAGTTTTACAGTGACCATCAACCGATAGGGCTTTGAGCTTGCACAAACCAATGCTGGTTTCTGGCGATAGGATTAAATTTACACCACCTGCTAATGCGAGATTCGACTCTTTAGCACGTAAACTCTGACAGGCTAAATGAACTGCTAGTAGAGAAGAAGAACAAGAAGTATCTAATTGCAGACATGGCCCCTGAAAACCAAAAATATATGCTAATCTCCCAGCAGCAATTGAACGAGCATTCCCCAGGCTGCTGTGAGGATCGATGCGGGTAAAATCCCCAGAATTGATTGTTAGCTGAGAATAGTCTTCGGAGCCAATACCAATAAATATTCCTGTTTTACTTCCTTGTAATTGCAGGGTTGCTTGTCCGGCGTTCTCCAGTGCTTCCCAACTTACTTCTAATAGTAGCCGTTGTTGGGGATCTATGGCGATCGCTTCTCTAGGAGAAATATTAAAGAATTTGGGTTCAAATCCATCTACTCCCTCTAAAAATGCACCGTACTTAGTGTACATTTTCCCTGGAGTCTCAGGGTTGCGATCGTAAAAAGTATTGATGTCCCATCTCTCGTCGGGAATTGCTGTAATTGCGTCTACCCCAGTTTGCAGTAGATGCCAATATGCTTCTATATTGTTAGCTCCACCTGGAAACCGACATCCTATTCCGATAATAGCTATTGGCTCGTGCTTTTGATACTCTGCTGCTTCGAGTTGAGTTTTTGCTTGCTTAAGGGCAATTAGTAATCGTTGTGATGAAGACAACTGTTCTGGATGATTTTCGGCAGTATAATAGGTCATCGATTATTTCCTTTCACAAGATATCTGTAACTCCTATACATAGCAATCGGAAGTTTTCAATAATAAATCATATTCGTGGCTATCTTTTTCGAGTCATCGATTTGATTTTATTTAATACCCGCTACTGCCATCGTTCGCTCTTACTTTGACAATCGGTTTTCCTATTTCTTAAGATTGTTTTTATGGATACCTTCTAGCAAATTTTCGATTGCTGCGAGTTCTTGAGCAATTGACGCTTGAACTTGCATTTCAGAAAGTTGTTCTACCTCTGTAGCAATTTTTTCTTCTAGTGGAAAAACACCAAGTTTTTTAACAGATTGCTTTACATCTGTTCGCGTTACCTCTAAAGCTAAAGATGAAGCTGCCAATATATTTGAAGTTAATTCATTAGCTAAGTGATCTGACAAAGATTCAATACTAGGAAAACTCCAAGCTATGGTTGGCTCAATTTCTTGAGGAGATTTTAGCCAATTTTTTAAATTTTGTGCTAATTCTACTGCCATCTGTGAATCTACTCCATATTCAGCAAAAGACTTACTGGGTTCAATAAATTGAGCATTTATTTTCAATGTCTTACTCAACCAATTTATTATCCAGTGTTGAATTGATTGAGCATTATGAGTGGAGATGTTTTCTAAAAACTTAGATTGTTCGTTACTTGAAATATTGTCAAATACATGGTCTGTGAAACTTTCTAAAGAAAGGTTGGAATTGCTTTGAGATGCTTCTATTGAGAAATTATTTGCATTCCAATGTCCTACTACATCTAAACTTCCAGCTAAAAACTCAGCTTTACACGCATAGCGTTGAATCTTACCACTAGAAGTCTTGGGAATACTTCCAGTTTTAAGCAACAATACAGTATAAACTTGTAATTCGTGTTGCTCTGACACTGCTTTACGAATAGCTTCAATCACCTCATTGACGTTTAGTAAACGCAGGTAACTGCGCCGTACTTCCTGAACAATTACCAACCGCTCTTGACCTTCCACGTCTATGGCAAAGGCAGCTCCGCAACCAGACTGTAATGCTGAATGGCTTTGTTCTACCGTGAGTTCAATGTCTTGAGGATAATGATTACAACCCCTAATAATAATGACATCCTTAAGCCGACCTGTGATAAATAACTGTCCATTCCGGAAAAAACCTAAGTCCCCAGTTCGCAAAAATGGACCATCACCGGTATCTGTTAAATAAGCATTGAAGGTTTGCTTGGTCAAATCTAGTCGATTCCAGTAGCCCTGAGTTACACTCAGACCTGATACCCAAATCTCTCCTACTCGGTCAGTATTACATGAAGTCAGCGATTGAGGATCGGCAATAACAATTTTTGTATCAAGCCATGCATGTCCACAACCTACCAAATGTCTAACTCTGGTAGTATGATTATTGACTTGCACAAGCCGTTTTTTTTCTAATGCTTCTGCCTCAACTGTACAGTAAACTGGCTCATCCGTAACGCCTCCTCCAGAAATCATGAGTGTGGCTTCAGCCATGCCGTAACAGGGATAAAAGAAGTTTGCTTGAAAACCACAAGCTTTGAATGTGGCAGCAAACTTGTCTAAGGTTTCCCGACGAACAGGTTCAGCACCACTATAAGCACTACACCAACTACTCAAGTCTAGGCTTTCTCGTTGTTCTGGAGTAATCTTGGTGACACAAAGTTCATAACCAAAATTAGGCCCGCCACTATGGGTTGCTCTGTAGTGGGAAATAGCCTGAAGCCATCGCATCGGTTGCTGAACAAAGGATGCTGGTGGCATGAAAATACCCAAAAAACCTGTGTATAAAGGCTGGAGCAACCCATCAATTAATCCCATATCATGAAAACTAGGCAACCAAGTTACTGAAATACTATCCTGTGTGAGTTCAAAAGCTGACTTGATATACTCCGAATTGTGCAACAGATTGCCATGACTGACCATTACACCCTTTGGCATTCCTGTAGAACCCGACGTGTATTGAAGAAAAGCGAGACTATTGCTATCTAAAGAAGTCGGTTGTTGCCAATTTGATGCTAAATCAATATTCAAGCCATCGGTTGCCAGCAGACACAATTCTGGTAATTCTAGTTTCTCTTGTAATCGCTTCTCCAAATTGACTAACTCTGATGTAGTTGTTAGTAAAAACTTCGCTTGACAGTCTGTGATGATTGCTTGTAATCTACTCACTTTTTGATTACGCCGGAGTGGGTAGGCGGGAACAGCAATTACACCTGCATACAAGCATCCAAAAAAGGCGGTAATGAACTCTAACCCTGATGGGTAGAGCAGTAAAGCTCTTTCTCCAGACGCGCCAATATTTTGAAGCTGTGCAGCAATCGTGCGAGCTTGAGAGTCTAGCTGCTTATAAGTTAAATGAAACTCATCGATTTCTCCGTCCCGCAGAAATATGTAACCCTCCTGTTCATTCTGCTGGAGTGCTCTCCAGCGGAGAATATCCACGAATGTATAACAATTAATAGGTAGTTCAAAATTGGATTTGTTCATCTTTGAGTTCCTTTGGTAGTTGGCAACCTATAAAAAAATTAGTGCAATTCAATGTTCTTAATAATTTACATACCTAACTGTAATATGGAAATTACACCAGATATAAACAACCTTTATAGCCCTTCCTAGTGTATTGAGGTACAGCTAAACCTCAGATATAAAGTCTTTCCATTTTGAGTGCGTACCTCATTTAACTGAGAATAGCTATAAGCTTTTGCAGAACTATATATAAAACTTATTTTTTATAAACTTTATATATCTCTAATAATGGTATGCAGATTTAATACTATGAATACTTCTATAAGAATCCAAGACTATTTTTGTAAGTTATTTTTATGATAAACCGTTGAAAAAAATAAACAAGAAATCAGGATATCTTTCAAACAACTTAGGACTACTATCTTTAATTGATGATGATAAATTGGTAGTTGATATTATGAAATTATGAAACTCATACAACAACCTATTTTTCAAATCAGCAATATTTATTATTTTTTACTTAACTTTAACTGATTAATAGTTAAAGTTAACTAAACCATACTAATAGCACTTTTATATTCAATCCATAGAATTTATAATAATTTAATATTGTAGTTTTTTTGACAACAGGATAACGAATTCTACGTTGTCGTGGTTGTCCCCCAGAACAGAAGGGATTTGTAGTACTTCCTGGCTATGACCGACTATCAAAAATTACTTTATAAGTCCCGTCTAAGATTGGGACTACGCCTTCTGTATCAGAATTACTACCTCCATTCCCTAATGTAACAATTATTGCATCGCCCCGATCGGGAAAGTAACGCATCTCACTACTATATCCAGGGTTGTCACCACCCTTACCCCATTCTCTTTGCGAAGAATTTTCAAAACTAGCTACGCCTAGTCCATACTGATTACCCTCATAAGGTATACCTTCATTCACGAAAGTCAGCATTTCTTTGAGACTGTTTGATTTCAGGAATTCACCACTAAATACAGCTTGATAAAACCGGGCTATATCTTGGCTGCTAGAAAATAGCGTTCCCGAAGCTAAATATAGTGATGGATTAGTATTGGTGAAGTCTTCAAGAATCCCATCTTGACCAATATTCCCATCTGCATCAAGTGCATCTTGATAACCCCTAGCCAATTTACCACTAAGCTGATTTTCTCCACTAAAAAAGGTATTGTTAAGCCCTAAAAGCTTTAAAACCTGCTCACGCATCACATTAGAAAATGAAGAATTTGTAGCTTTCTCCACAATCAGCTTGGCTAAAACAGTTCCTGTTCCTGGATATGTCCACACTGATGAAGATGCCTCTCCTGAAAAGCGTGGTTTGTCGTAAGTGTAAGCGACTAAATCCTCTGAACTCCAATTTCTAGTTGAACCATTCAAGAAATCAGTGGTGATATCGAACCGCCACTGCTCATCTTCTCTGTAATAATAAATCCCACCTGTGCCATTTAAAAGTTGGCGAATTGTAATGCTTTCCCCATGTAAAATATTTTGAGCAATATCAGGCAACCATTTGCCCAAAGTATCATCCAGGCTTAGTGTTCCTTTTTCCGTCAATTTCAACACTGTAGCTGCTGTAAATGTCTCAGTAAGAGCGCCAATGTTGAAGATTTTGTCAGGCGACATCAGATTTTGGTTTGTCAAGTCAGAGACACCACTAGCTCCTTCCCACGTGAATCCATCTGGAGTAATAACTGCTACTGTTGCACCAGGGAGATCAGAATTCTTGAGATTCTTATCCACAGCATTCTGAAGTTGCATGGCTAACTTAGAGTTACCAAAGATAAAGCTATTAGCTGTTAAATGAGAGGCTTCAATTCCCAAAAGCACAGCCAGTGTATGTCCTTGCTCCTTAATTGTGGTTTGTTTCTGATTGTTTTGGCCTCTACAGTTTTGAATAGTTAAGTTGTCAAATCTAGCTCCCAAGTGTCCCACTTTAATTTGATCCGTTCCAACCTGGAAGTCTGTAATAATGGTGGGAGTGTTAGGCTGGCTCCAACTGCCTAACCAAAAAAGGTCAGATCCTTTCCCTCCACTCATCAAATCACCGCCGTCGTAGTCGATTAAAGTATCATTACCTTTGCCACCATTGAGATAATCTTTGCCTGTACCGCCATTAAGTAGATCCTCACCTCTATTACCAATGAGTCTGTCTTCACCTGCATATCCATAGAGTGTGTCATTACCGCAGCTACCATTGAGGTTGTCATTACCTATGCTCCCTCTAAAAACTGTACCGTCATCGTTCCAGCTATCTGGTAGTTGTCTGCTGTCAAAGTGCTTGTAATCAATATTAGAAGGAAAAAAGTTACTGCTACGATGATGTAACGGATAACTGAGTTCTAAATTACTGTTTAAGCTATCCTTGACAGGCGCTAGGCTTTGATTATGCTCCAAAAAAAAGTCAAAATTGGGGTTAGCTTCTAACATGACATCACCTTAAAAATAAACTTAAGATATGCCGTAACCTTTAGGAGTAGGATGAGCTTAAATGGTATAAATCTTTTAACTCTTGAGTTACTTATAATACAGTACAGTAAATATATTTAAAAGAAGATTAAGAGGTAGTTAAAATTTTTGTTTAATAATTTAGCTATGGTGGCAGACTTGATTCATAAAATCAGGTTATAGCGGTATGCAATTGGATGAGATACGAACAGATGTACTGTAGTCGTTGACATAGTGAAGTGAAAAGTTGCCTACAAGACTTTAGGCTGACTCTAAATATTCAGTGAGGCAGTAGCAACAATGAGTAAACCAGTTATGAATATCTAGCAGAGAGACTTTTTCAAAAGCCGTATCAATGGCTTGAGCTAAATCATGATAGGTACGAGGAGCCGCAGAACGAATAAATTCTTTAACCTTTGACCAACAGTTTTCAATGGGGGAAAAGTCTGGAGAATAGGGAGAGAGAAAGTGTAGACTAGCTTGAGCTTGTTCTAGCATCGGGCGCAAAAAGGCTTCTTGATGAATGGAGGCATTGTCGATCACTACACAGGCTCCAGGCCAGAGATTAGGTATAAGTCGCTGGCAGATAAAGGCTTCAAAGGTTAAACCATCCGTTGCCCCCACAATAGCTGTCGAAGCAACAACACCTCGCAATGCCATTGCACCAATGAGACTCACATTCTTACCTCGTTGTTGAGGACGTGTCCCATAAGCTCTTTGTCCTGATAATGCTCGTCCGAATAGGCGAGTCATCCCTAAATTCACTCCAGCCTCATCGACAAAGACCAAATCCTCTACGCGCAGGATGGTCATTTGATGCCTGTACTCTCGCCGTAAGTTTTGAACTCGCTCGGTTTGTCGTTCACTGGCTTGAAACGTTTTTTTTTGCGGGTCAATCCCAAACGTGTCAGCAGACGACTAATAGTGGAACTACTTACTTGAACTTGTGTCTGTTCATAGAGTTTTTCTTTCAACTGAACTAAAGTGGCATCATTTTTTTCCTCTACTAGTTCTGCCAGAATTACTATGCTTTCTGGAGTTAGCTTGAGGCTCTGACCACCTCCATGACTTTTGGGTTCTAGCGTCCCTGAAACTTTGTATTGTTTAAGTAGTTTATGTATAAAACTCGGGGCAACCCGGAAACGCTCCGCTAATTTGCGTTGAGATATGGATTCCTGTTCATAAGTATCCGTAATTTTCCGACGTAAATCGATGGAGTATGCTTTCATTGCTTACATATTTAGGTCATGTTCAGTCTATACTACATCTGAGTGCATCTCACTCAACTGAAAACCGCTATAGTACGTAATTAAAGTAGAAACTATTTATTATCATCAAACTGCTGTTACAAATTGTTACTTGGTGAGCGCCAAGTAGTTTTATCTTTTTCATGAGTTTTTGTTAAGACAATATTAAGGTGGATTTAAACTCTTCTGTATACGCTAGGGATAGATTAAATAAGTTTGATCAATTTATATGACAAATTTTATACTATGAGACAAACAGAACGATCTATTGTATTTTTAGTGCAGGCAAGCTTTTATGTGCTTTGCGTTCGCGTAGGTAGCATCTCGTAGAGAGGGATGTACATGGAGAGGCTTACCAGGGGACTTCCCACCTTGGCAAACCGTTTATAGGTAAAAGATACATGGGCGCAAGCAAGCTAGCTTTGGAAGCATACCTTACAGGTCGGGAACCACTATATATTAATATTATGAGCTTTTTTATCTTCTGCTTTCTTGTGTCAGTCTTTTGAAATTGATGTTCAATTAATTTTCGAGTTATGAATCTAGGCTCTTCAGTTCCTTTTATGGAGTCGAATAATAAATAAAATCTAATCAAAGCCTACGTTTTTTGCTATGACTGAATTTTAAATTTTTGAGCCTTTCTATAAAACGGCTATTTTAATGCCATACCATAAAACCAACGCAAGAGCCTGAATCTGATTATGAACCCTTCCCCATCATTCCGTTGGGCTTTATGTTACGTAGAATGGATAATGATTGCTGGAATTACCTTAGGTTGCATAATTGATGGAACTTTTCAGATATCTACAGTAACAACTTTATATGTGATAACCTGTCTTGTTGGATATGCTCTTTTGAGTTTAATTTTTCCGATTGAGCGTCCACTTTGGCAAAGACAAATATACATTTTAATAGGAATCTTGCTTGCTCTATCTGTAAAGTTTATCGGCACCGGATTAGAATTATTTTTTTACCTATATATTGCTAAAAGCTGTTTTTTACTTAATCGCAAAAATCTATTATTAACTCTCATATTAATAGTATCATTAGGTATATTAACATCCATATTGGCTGTACCCGAATCAGTCAAAGCTCAAGCTGATTTATGTGGGATGTTACAGGGTTCTAAGCAAATAAAATTAGTTATTATTGAGTATCTTTCAAACAATCTTGTTAGTATTCCCTTCATCATAGCTTTTAGCTTTATGATAATTTCTGAACAGAAAAGCCGACAAAGAGCGGAAGCTTTAACCCAACAAGTACAAACTTTAGCAGCTGCTCTAGAACGCACTCGAATTGCACGGGATATTCATGATTCGCTAGGACATAGTTTAACCAATCTTAATAGTAGACTCGCAATTGCCCAACAGAAGTTACGCCAACATGATATAGATACCGTCTTTCAAGCAGTTGATACAGCAAAGTTTCTAGCTAGTCAATGCATTGAGGATGTTAGTCGCTCCCTAAAAACAATGCGGCAAACTGACTTCAATCTCAACCAAGCTTTAACTACTTTAGTGGAACAGTTGCGCTACAATCAAGCTTTTAATATTAAATGGGAAATTAATTTACCACAACTTCCTTTATCAAACAGCCACCATATCTACTGTATTGTAAAAGAAGGATTAACTAATATTCAAAAACACGCTCACGCTTCCCAAGTATTTTTTCGAGGAAAGTCTACACCTGAAGTAATTTTGTTAGAACTTAGGGATGACGGTCAAGGTTTTGACAACACAATGCCACATTCAGGTTTAGGACTCAAAGGCATGATAGAACGAGTAGAAATGCTTGGTGGTAATCTGATAATCAAGAGTACTCCAGGGCTAGGTACGCAAATTCAAATCACTATTCCACTATGATTCGCCTCTTAGTTGTTGACGATCAAGAAATTTTTCGGCAAGACTTAGCTACACTACTGTCTAGCGAAGACGATTTGGAAGTGATAGAACAAGCAAGCAACGGTAAAGAGGCAATTGCTTTAGCAAAGCAATTGCAACCGAATGTTATTCTAATGGATGTAAGAATGCCCATTTGTGATGGGGTGATTGCTACTCAAGAAATTATTCAACGTTACCCTTGGATAAAAATTTTAGTTCTGACTACGTTTGATGATGATGAGTATATCTGGCATTCATTAAGGGCAGGAGCGCTAGGTTATCTACTCAAACATACCCCAATTGAACAAATTGCTACAGCAATTCGCTCGGTGTATCTGGGATATAGTCAATTGGGGCCAACAATTGCGCCAAAAGTTTTTACGCAATTACAATCCGGTAATTCAACTTTAGAGGTTAATTATCAAAACTTGCTTAGTAAGCGCGAATTGGATGTTTTAAAACTTCTGGGTCAAGGAAAAAATAACCGAGAAATTGCTCATGAACTACATTTAACGGAAGGAACTGTCAGGAATTATGTCTCGCGTATCTTCAGTCAGTTGGGTTTACGCGATCGCATTCACGCTGTACTTTGGGTACAACAACACCTGCCAGGCTAAGACCCAGGGCTATTTCATTCTAAAAAGCCGCTTGAGTGTGTCTAATCCAAAAGAACATAAACGTTGAGCTTGCGCCATGTTCTTAAACATATTATCCCGGTACAAATTGAGTGAAAAATTACGAGCGAGCGCAAAAATCTGAGTCAGGAGAGTAGTGCGAATTCTGGATGCATCTTCACCTTGGGTAACATCCCGCACATAGTGGACTTTATTTTCAACACCCCAATATCCTCTAATTCGTTCAGCTATTTTTTGAGCAGTTTCACTTAAAGATGAAATATAATAACGGGTTTCATTAGTTACTTCAATCACATTATGTGTGAAAACCTGACGTTCTGATTTGACTTGGATCAAAGTGGTAAGTCCAGGCCAAGGAGAAATACCATCAAGATTTTGACAAATACTGTCCGTTCGCTGATTTGGAGTGAAGAAAAAGAATTAATGCCTTAAGGGGTAATGTTTAGAGGATTTTTGAACCAAGTGGATTATCGTCTTAATTTTTCAGGTAGTGAGTGTGGAGACGGACATTGGGTTCTTAAAGGGTGCATCAATGAACCAGGTAGAGGTAAAAATAAGTTCTGAGCGAGATTCCACGTTCAGCGGACAAACGTTCTTGTAGTTGACGACTTGTATAGCTACGTTCTTCTTCTAGCCATTGTTCAACCACATTCATATCCTCTAAACTCCACTTGCGCTTTCCTCCACGTCCAGGTGCTTCCCATAATCCACCTAATCCCAGGTTTTCCCATCGATGTAATGTCGCTCGAACTGTATGCTCATGAATATGTAAGTGACCAGCAATCATTGGAACTGTTAAACCATCTGCGTTCAGTCGTAATGCGATCGCTCTAATTTTGACTCTTCGAGCTACATTATCTGCAAGGCTTAACTCCTGCAAGGTTTTGTCTTCTTCTTTTGTCAGCTTTATTCGTAGTGCTGCTGGCATTTTCAGTCATCTGCTCTGTTCTACTTTTATCTTATAATTTTTCATGTCTAGCTACTTATCTCGTAATCCTAACTGCTTATAATATTTTTGTTGAGCAAAAACTGCTGGGGTTAATAAAGCTTCTAAATGATTAGCGATCGCTTTATTATCTATAGTAGGAGTATTATGTCGGTGTGCGTGGTCAGAGTTTTGTTTTGGTCGCTTTGGCATGGCGGTAAACCAAATTTTTCATTACCTCGTTTGATAATTGAATTTACCCCCTGACTGTCTAATCAGTATTTAAGAGCTTGAAATTCAAGCACAGTAAGAAGTTCCTGATGTTGATTAACCAAAGCTTGTATTGTTAAAACTTATATAAAATTACCTCAAAAAGCTTTCAAGCAAGGGAAGAAATAGTTTGAGTTGTTCTTCAGCACACAGTAAACTAGCTAAATAAATACGAGTTTTGCTGAAGCATGGGTGTTTTAATGGCTATAGAACGGGAATCAGTAAATTTTAAACTTCCCAAGTCTTTAGTTGAATTACTCAGAGCCGAAGCAAAAAAACGCAACACCTCAGCAACAGAGTTGGTAGCGCAGGGTTTGCATCACATCCTGGGTCAGACGGAAGTTGCTGACAATTGTATAGAAGATGTTCTACATCAGATCGTTAACCGACTCTCGGCACTGGAAGCAAATCAAGTAAACAATACTTCGAGTATAGAAAGCAGTATAGAGAACCGCTTACAGCAAATAGAAACTGTTTTGGGGCATCTCACCCAGAGTATAGAACAAAGTATAGAATCAACATCCACGCAACAACAAGCACAACAGCTAAGTAACTTGGAAGAAAAGTTAGAAACCGTCGCCAAGAACCTTGCCCAACTTAACAAAGCACTAGGGCAGCTTCGACACCAGGGAAATACAGGCAGAAGGCAATTTTCATCATCTCATCAGTTTCATGGTATATCAGTAGAAATTCAGTCTTTGACTGGGGAAAATCTAGCTCGAAGATTGGGTGTTGATGAATTAAGCCTTTCCAGAGAGAGAGAAAGCAAAAGTCCATCCGAGTTTGAGTCATGGAGCCGCCATAGAGACCCCGCTTCTCGTGGTTGGCGTTTTGGTGACGATGGATTATACTACCCGATCAAGTGAAGCCCACCGTAGGCAATGGCAAGAACCGACACTAGCCATGTGTATATATAGATGTCATGGAAATTGTTGATTAACTTTTTATGTCCCTTCAAGTCTACGGCATCCTCAACTGCGGCACTTGCAAAAAAGCTTTTAACTGGCTTCAAGACAACGGCATTGACTATGAATTCATCAACACCAAAGAAACTCCGCCTACCCGTGAGCAGATCCAAAACTGGGTAAAGTTTTTGGGTTCTGCTCCCATGCGGAACACTTCTGGCCAATCCTACCGAGCTTTGGGTGATGAAAAGAAGACTTGGACTGACGAACAGTGGATCGAGGCATTCGCTAAAGATGCAATGCTGCTCAAACGTCCGCTTTTCGTCAAGGATGGAACAGCTCTGCTGGTAGGCTTCAAAGATGAAAAAGTCATTCGAGAAAAATTAGGAATTTAATCTCCAAACCCCTACCCTGATTGCATCCCCTTCTAGATCGAGAAAACCTTTATTTGTCGAAATCAAACTCATCAAATGGAGTGAGAATCGACAGCGATGATCACACATCAGGCAAGATAAATTAATAACAAACTCTGTAAGTTACAAACTTTCAAACTCCCAAACTCCCAAACTTACAGATTTAAGGAGCTTCGTAACTCATCTTCTGTAGTACCTTGAAGCTCCGAAGCTTTACTCAGCAGTAAATCTACTGCAACACGGATCAAAGTATTGTCTGTAAGTCTCTCACCACCTTTAACTTGTTTCGTTCTATTTAATTTCCGGGTGAGATCGGTAAGTGCGTCAATCTGATCCTGTCTCAATCGTGTTTCCTTACGCTCCAATTTTAAATACTTCGGAAGTTCGGTACTCTGTAAGTCTGTATCTTTCAAGCTTTGTAACTTTGTAGTTTTGTTTACTTCTTCGCCCTCCCGCTCAATAGCAATTTGCGTAGAAGAAACAGACTCTGAATATTTATTAGTCTGTAAGTCTGTAACATTGGAAGCCTGTTGTTCTGTAACTCTTTCTTCTACTTCACTTGAAGATTCTGGTAGAGTTACAGGCTTTGTAATTCTAGAAGTCTGTAACTCTGTAACTTTGGCAGTCTGTTGTTCTGTAACTTTGTCTCCTACTTCACTTGGATTTTCTGATAAACTTTCGGACTTTGTAACTTGCAAAGTCTGTAAGTCTGTAACTTTGGTAGTCTGTTGTTCTGTTGAGTCTGCTTTACTTAGAGGTTCGGATTCGGATAACGTTACAGAGTTTGTAGCTTCCAAAGTCTGTAAGTCTGTAACTTGATCTTCTGCTTCACTTGGATTTTCTGCTAAACTTTCGGACTTTGTAACTTCCGAAGTCTGTAAGTTTGGTTCTCTGATTTTTTGCGTTTCTTCGTGGACAAGATCAGATAAACGACGACGTGCTTTAGCCATGAGTATTTACCTCTCTCAAAAGCTCATCAGCAACACGCCGATAATCCCCTTCTGCTTCACGAGCTATTTTTCCGCGAACTTGAGTAATTGGTATGCCATCAAGAACAGCTTGTTCATGAACAGCATAAGCCCTGACAAAACCGTTAAATGCAGGAATACCTCCTTGCATGAGTGCTTGTTGAGCATCAAGTGCCTTACCCAAACTACGAGGATCAACACGAGTTAATAAAACTCGAAACTTAACATTTGCTGGCATGATCGATGCCTGTACAGTTTCAATCAGTGCCTGAAGATCCATTGGGGCTGGGGGAGATGGCAGCAAAACAAAATCAGCCGCATCGATAGTAATTTGCAGTGCCTCAAAGTGGAGTGCCGGAGGAGTGTCCACAATAATAAAATCAAACCCTTTTACTTTTTTAAGTTTTAACAACTCATTCGTATCTGTTTCCTTAGATAATTCAAAATCTCGCTCATTGCGCTCTGCCCACCAAGTAGCAGAACCTTGAGGATCTGCATCTACCAACAATACTTTTGATTTCTCAGCAAGGATGGCTGCTAAATTGACGCTAGTTGTCGTTTTAGCTGACCCTCCCTTTCCGTTCACAACAGCAATAATATGCACATCCTGACTCCGTAACTTTGTAACTCTGTTTGTTCGTAACTCTGTAAGTTTGTAAGTAACAAAGATACTAACTTACAGAGTTTGTATGTCAATAGTACGCCATAGAGTTGACACAGGCCATACCAGGAACAAAGAGTATGATTAACCATCGTGGGTAGTGTTGTCCTGCTACGAGGAAAAACTCATCGAGCAGGAGCATTCCCTCGAATTCCACACAAATATTACTTAAAAGAATTGTGTTATGACTCAATCTCACCCTTCATTGCCCCAACCCCAGCTAGAAAAAGCTGGTATTACCTTTGAACAGTATTTAGAATTTACCCCAGAAAAGCTGGAACTGAGTAACGGATATCTAGGCTATGGCGGACAAGACCAACTTGGTTTTCATTTGGCTGTCCTCACCAACATGGGGTTATTATCAGCAATTCGGCATACAGGCTTGTCGCTGTGGCTAGAAGCCCTTGACCGTCGTGTACGGGAAAAACTAGCAACCGTCAACGCTGACCCAGAAGTAGCCCAAGCTTTGTTAAATCGATTTATCGGGCTATGGCAGACCTGACGGCGGTGGTAGAGTATCTTGAGGAATAAAATTAATAGACTAGAAAATAGAATAACCTGTAGAGTTAGGTATTGCCGCTAGGGTTGGTACAGAGCGGATCTGAACTGCGGGTTCATCCCATAAATCTACCCCATAAAATGTCAATTAGCTCCGCATAAACTGAACTTATTGTCAAATAAAAACAATGAATATTGAACAGACCGTCTTAGAAGTTTCAGGAGTAGAAATTACCAAAACTCTCTTAGTAGATTTACAAAAACTCCAACAATACACTGGAGAACCAATAGCAGCTGTCTATGCAGACAATCTACTGCGTACCATGCGGAAGTTGCGCGATAAATTACCTTTTGATCCCTATACAGAAGTGGTAATGGCGCTGCATGATGCACTCTTCTTTGAAAACAGATGGATTGACTACAACGCCAATCAGTACAAGGGAGTTTGTGAATTACTTACATACCTAGTAAATCAAGAAACCATCAACAATTCCTCAGTCGAGTCAGCCATTTTAACTTTAGAAAACTTAGGTTTTGATACCCTACCATTCGGGGTAAAAATTGACGATGATTTAGAGACAGATTTAGTTCGGATTGGCAACTAGACACCATCAAACCAAATCCGCCAGCACGCTACTCACCTTCAACTGGTGCTGCTGTCGATTATCGTCATAAATCATTAACGTCTCCAACTTGGTGTGCCGACTGAGTTTCTGCACCTCCCGCACACTCTGCCCCGCATCCAACGCCGCCGTAATCGAACTGTGCCGAATGCGGTGCGGACTTAACGGCTTACTAATATTCGCCTTTTTCGCCCGCGTTCTTACCATCTTGGCAATCCCCGTATCCGTCAAAGGATGCCCCGGCGTATTCAGATCCAACGCCACAAATAACGCATCCTTAGTTGATGCCAACCCCCGAAACGCCAACCAATAACAAATTGCATCCCTAGTCTTGGGAGTTAAATCAATCGTCTCCCGTTGACTACCCCTTCCCTTACCCAAAATCAGCAGTTTGCTATTTTGACGGTCAAAATCCCCCATCTTTAACTTCGCAATCTCCCCCCGCCGCAGCGCATTATCCCAAAGCAAGCGCAGCAAAGCATAATCCCTGACCCCCTTCGCCGTCGTTGGATCGCAAGTCAAAAGTATCTGCTTAAATTCCTGGGGAGTAACACCACTGGTATCTCGATATTTAATGACAGTTTCACCCTTAATATCCTCCAAGGTGTAACCACAAACCCCCAACACCCTACCCTTATGCACCAGCGCCCGTAGAGCTGACAACCGCCGATTAACCGTGGCCTCCGATAACCTCTGCTCAATCATCTTGGCTTTGTACTTGACCACCCACAAGAGCGCCTGCGCCCCCGGTAGTGCCAAAAATCGCACCACCCATTCCGCCGTCGATTCCACCCCAAACATCTTAGTAAAAAAATCTTTAATGTCCCGATCATAAGCTTTCCGCGTGGACTCACTACGCTTCTCCGACAAAAACATCGCCAACACATCCGGCTGAGTCCACCAATCCAGCACGGAAGGCAAAGTATTATTATTGACTTTCAGGATGCGACCGGACATAAAAACTAGGTGACGATAATAGTTCTTTACGTAACCTTATACCCCAATTTGTCACCTCTCGCCTAGTTTTTTTACCTCGTTGCCCCAAACTTGATCTAACTGTCCCAAAAAAAGTCATTCTGGTGCGATTATTTGACTATCCCTAAGATCATCCATGCTTTGCAATCCACCCTTAAGCGATTGATTGAGTTTGGCTCTAACAGCTTCAACTCAGTAATCATTCCTTACTAGGTGTTTCGGATATTCGTAAGTACTTTAACTCCTATGTAAAAACCCATAACATTGAGTAAATTTTGTGATTCCTGGTAAGATGTGAGCTAGTAGAGGTAAGACAACCTGTGAGTGAAGTACGAGCCGACTATGACGGTGCTTGGAAGGAAGGTGTAGAACAATACTTTGAGGCGTTTCTTGCATTCTTTTTTCCCGCGATTCAAGCAGAAATTGACTGGGGACGAGGCTATGATTTTCTTGAGCAAGAACTTCAGCAGTTGATAAAAGAATCTGAAGTTGGTAAGCAATTTGTCGATAAGCTAATCAAAGTTTGGCTAAAAGATGGAAAGGAAACTTGGTTGCTGATTCATCTGGAAATCCAAAGTCAAGTAGATACCAACTTCACTAAACGGATGTTTTCGTATCACTACAGAATTTTTGACCGTTATAACCAGGAAGTTGTTAGCTTGGCAATTCTGGGGGATAATCAAGCCAATTGGCGACCGCAAGAATATAGTTATGGACGTTGGGGATGTCGTTTAAGTCTTCAGTTTCCGATTGTGAAGCTCCTGGACTATGAATCTCGTTGGTCAGAATTAGAACAAAGTGATAGTCCTTTTGCTGTACTGGTGATGGCGCACCTGCGGACACAAGCGACAACTCAAGATTTAACTCTTCGTTTGCAGTGGAAGTTGAGCCTGATTAAACGAATGTATGAGGTAGGCTATAGTAGAGATAAAATCCAGCAAATCTTCCGGTTGCTAGATAGATTAATGACTCTACCACCGGAGTTAGACTTAAATTTTCAAGCCGCATTGGAACGTTTTGAGGCTGAACAGCAAATGACATACATGACAAGCATAGAACGCATAGGTATAGCAAAAGCTACCCAGAAATATATTGCTCAAATCCTAACAATTCGATTTAAAGATATTCCTACTGAATTAGTAGAAAAATTAAATAATTTATATGATATTGAGTTATTGAATCAATTGTTAGAAAAAGCCGTAACTATAGGTTCAATATCTGAGTTTAGGCAACAACTAAGTCAGGAAGACACAAACACAGATCATGAAACTAGCAGATAAAAAGTTTCTTTAGCCTGAGCTAAGTAAAGTCATTTAAGTATTAATTAAATTTTAAAGCCGAATTGGATCGTTTTGAGGCTGAACAACAAATGACATACATGACAAGTATAGAACGCATAGGCAGAGCGCAGACTCTACAGGAGTCTATAGCTGAAGTTCTAGAAGCTCGATTTAATAACGTTCCCCCTGAATTGATTGAGCAACTGAAAAAAATTTATGAGCTTTGACAGGCTTAAGCAGTTGTTGAGACAGGCTAGTATTACAAACTCAATTTCTGAGTTTCAGCAACAATTAAGTTAAGAAAATACAAATACATAATTTTAAAGTTGTACATTGGCTAATTACTTGCAAACCTTAAACCACAGTTAATTTTACCTAGCCTGTGAACCGACAGCGAACCTGAAAAATGAAGAGGGAGGGGGGAGGGAAACGGTTTTTACTATAATTTTTTATTGTATAAAGATACTTGAAATCTATTTTTAACACCAGAATTGCGAACTATACCGTGTCTTTTTTCCAAATTCGCGGTAAAAGAACATCAATCTTCTTGTGACAAAATTAAATTTAAAATATTCATTTCTTTTGACTGAAAGATTTGATTATCATTAAATAAGCTTTTTCCTAATTTATCCATCGCTGCACTATTAAAGACTACATAGGGAATATTTTGGTAATTAGAGTCAATTGGTAAAATATTGAATGCTAAAGCCAGTGTATAAACATATTTAGCCAAAATATCTCTAAAAGATATATTAGATACTATCCTTTCATTTTCAAAATAATCCTCAAAGGCTTGAAATGAAATAAATGTCTGTATAGGCAAGGCGTAATAACGGTCTGATGAACGTGAAGTTTGACTTAGCTTTTGAGAACGTTCTAACTCACTAAAAAGTGTTCTTGCTAAGTCCATTAGAGAATAAGCTGCGCTAGTAATTTGTTTTGGATACTTCCTAGCTTTGACCAAAATCTCAAGTTTTTTTATAAAGTCTTCATTGCGGTCAGAGTCAAGAATTTTTTCTAAATCGATATAATTGGTTTCCTTTACTAGCTTTTCTGACAACGGTACAATTAGCAAACTTCCTCTGACATAAGTTGGCTCAATCGGTGGGAGACTAAGTAATTTATCAAGACTATTCTCCATTTGTGATAAGATTTTAAATCCTATTGAAAAATAGGAGTATTTTTGATTTTCAGATAATGATTCTTTTTGAGAATAAGGACTAATTTCAGTCTTTTGAACAGAAAGTAATCTATATAAAGTATGCTCAATATCTCGCAAAAGAGTATCTTGGGACTGTTTTTTTAACTCCTTGCGAATTTCCCTTAATAAAGTTGCTAGTGAGCCAATAAATGTTTCTCCCACTTTGCTAATTGATTTACCACCAATAGGAATAATGACATATAGCTTTCTGCCTATTTCTCCTGAACCCAAAATCCTGGTCATAATAGAGGCTTTGAGAATAATTAGAATGTTTAATACATTCAAGCAAGCCTCTTGCAATGAAATATTTGCAAGTTTTTCTGACTCGTCAGCATTTAAAAGGATTCCGTTTTCATCAAATTTTTTAGAGTAATATATTGCTTTGTCAGATAAATAAAAATTCAAAAATTTCTCACCTTTATCAAGTTCACCTCCTCTCCCTCGGTAAATTACTTGTATTATTTCCATCAAGTTTTGCTCAATTTGGAAACCAGGAATTTGTACCAAAATATATTTAGTATTAGGGAAAGACAAGCCACGAGATGCTGAAGCAGTCATAAAGACTACTTTTATTTGTTCTTGATTTTGATATCTCTGAATCTCAGCTTCTTCACTATCTGA
>NZ_JAYGHE010000097.1:0-24705 GCF_034931145.1 Nostoc sp. UHCC 0252
GTAAAAACAGAAAAATCCTAAACTGCTCTTTCTGTCTGGATTGCTGGTGTTACAATGGCTTAACACCTTGAAAGGTTTGATAAGATTACTATTAGGGATATTAATTAGGCGGCAAACCCAATTCCCCAATTCCAAGTGAATAAAAATCAGAAAACCTCGGTATCCCAACGGGACACGGGGTTTTCACCTTTTAGCCTATCTGTACTTGGCTAACCAAGCCCTGACAAACTCGGTTACTTCCTCCTCTTGAATAACAAAGGCAGTACCTTTTCTCCTGAGAGCCAGAATTTTCATACTTCCCACCTCCGAATAAAGATGTTCATTGTGAGTATTAGCCGCCTTGGTAGGAGGCCATAAGACCAAAACTTTTGCTGTGGGAGTCTTTTGAGCTTCACGGGAAGACATCAAAAACTTATCTCTGTTCTTGTTGAGCCACTTCTCGTAATCTGCTAACTCCACAAGTGGGCAGGGTTGCCACAGTTTTAGTCCATTTTTGTCTTTGCGCTTGACTTGTAAAACCTCTCTAGCTTCGTTGTAGACAATTTCTCTATCTCCTTTTGAGCGAATGGAGATAAACAGGTGAGTTGTTCGTGGAAATCTAATAAACAAGTCGATAGGGTTGTTGTCTTCTACCGGAATTACCGGGAAGACTTGTACATCTAGGCTTTTAAACTCATCAAAAAGTAAGGTTCCTAATTTTTCCAACCGCGCAAGTTTTTGAGTTACCACCAACGGCTTGTAAGCCAATCCAAAAAGAACCCAGCCAGCCGGATGAATTATGCCTCCTGTAGCCAGCGCAGCAGCACCAGCCGCTAGAGCTTGAGTGGACGCATAGTCTTTCGCCTCCCTAATTTTTTCAAACGCCGCTTCGTTGTGCAGTGGGAGTTGAAAATCGCTTGTTAGGTCTTTCACTGTTAACATTGGCGACATCAAAAAATAATGATGTGAAATAGTACTAGCTGCTCGATTTTGCTTTACGGGGCTAACGTGCCTATGAGTTTACGCAAGAGTAGTTCACGCTACATCTTTCACTGTAAAACCTTTGCTACACCACTGAACTAGCAGCCATCTATCAGATTCTTTGTCTAAAGCTGGCTTTAGTCGAAAAGCAAAAAAATCTTCCCAAGCCTCTACCCCGTGTTGTGTAACGAATTGTTTTTCAACTTCTTTAAAACGTTCCCAGTTACGATCCGCGATCGCGGTCAGCATTGGGATTAATTCGCTTACTGGTATCTGAGTAGTTGTTTCACTCATCTGGGTATCCCTCAAAAATACAAATTATTGGTAAAGGTTCTATCTTGGTATCAACAACTTTAACTAATCGTATTCCCCTTTTTCTGCCTATCCTTTTGCAGTGTTGCTCTGAAGCAGCAGGCAGCCAATATCTAGTCTCAGCTAGTGGGTCAAATTTCCCCTCAACACGCTCTATACCGTCGTTTGCCTGATTTCCCTCGGTCAGATTCCCTCCTTATTTTGTTTTTTGTACGCGATCGCTGACTTCTTCTGGTGGAACCCACTCAATTAACTCGCTAGGTTGAACGCGATAAGTGTCACAAATTTTGTTCATCGCGGTTACGTGTGGTACTTGCCAGGGATTGTCATACAAAGCGTAAACTGTGGTTGCAGATAGCCCTGTATCTTTTCTGAACTGATAACGGGTAATGCCCCTATCATCAACAAACTGCTTGATTTTATTCCTAACTGGCATCAATAACAAGTAACTGATATTAACAGCTAATTCTGTTGCAGTTTATCAGCATTTGAAAGATACCATTCGGTTGATAGCTAGCTTTACTTGACATTACCAGTTGGTTGATATTATCATATTAGTGTCAAGGTTATCGATACGTCAATAACTTAAGGCAGACGCAAGTAAAACCCAAGCGCAAAACGCGCTTGGCGAGTTCCTTTTATTTGTCCTCCTTTTCCTCCTTTTTCTTGTCTATCGCTTGCTCAAGCAGCATTGTTATGAGGTTGTTAACGGTTCTATGCTCATCCTCAGCCCATTCCTTAAGAAACTCGTGCTTATCTGGGTCAAGGTAAACCATGACTCGCGGCTTTTTACTAGGCATCTCTACAGGTACATATAAGTACTATCGCTTGTCAGCAATTGTCACCTTAATAAGAAAATTTAGGAAGGGAGTTGCACTTGTTAGTACCTGCTGCTAATATATTAGTGTCAAGGTTATCGATGCGTCAATAACTTAAGGCAGACGCAGTAAGACCCAAGCGCAAAACGCACTTGGCGACTTCCTTTCGAGGGTTGCAAGGGTTGCAAGCGCTGTTTTGAGAGCATTCAACTATTCACAGCAATATCTGCATTGCGTCCGTTCATTTTCTGCGGTCGCGGTAATTGTGCGTGTCTGCATCACGAGAGAGGATTCATGTATATCAATTTACGCAACTTAGAAGCAATCAACGAACTACCTTTTGAGAAAGTAATGCTTAATCAAAATCAATTACGAAGGTTAGAAGCAATAGATCGCTGGCTCAGAGAAATCCGAGATTCTGAGGAATTCAGACAACTGGAATACTCTCCAGACGTGACACTAGGCGATGCAATTCAAGCAGTAGGCGAACTACTTGACGAACACGAATCCTATCATTACAAGCCCACGAATTTTACTGATGACCAGTGGCATTCATATCTAGAACAGAAGCCAGTAATGCACATTCGCCGTGTAATTCCTTGGCGTGAAAAGATTAACTCATTCATACTTAATGGAGCGTCATCAGTAGCAATTGTGAGCTTGGTAACTACTAGTTTTATGGTAGTTGGTTCTATCTTTTGTCACGGGTTTGACCGCATTGAGGAAAGTAGAGGCGAGGAATATCAACCCACATGGATCTATAACGCCAAAATTTTTGAAGGAAGTGCGATCGCATCAATTGCCGTCTTCCTGGGTGCAAGTCTGACAGGTGCGTGTGTTGCGGGAGATGGGAAAGATGATTGATAAAGAGCTTGTTGGATGTGTAACCTTCCTAAGCAAGTCCAAAACCTACAGTATCGATGGCGCTCTCTATCGCTATCTCTATAGCAGCGACAGTATCAGACACACACAATATTATTTCCGTCCTTTACCGCGTCAGTCTAAGAGTGCTGACTTAAAGCTCAATCGGGACAAAGTACTAAGGCGCTGCTACGAAGTGCCGAGCTTATATAAACAGCACACAGCAGAGATAACTAACAACTCAATACAGTTGAGTTTGTTCTAAACCTTGGTAACATCTACTACCGCGCAAAACGTCCAAAAGCAAAGGTACAAGCGCGTCAACTAGTCCAAAAGGGGCGCTTTTACGGGGGTAAACGAGAAAGTGTCAGTATGTCATCAAAGCTGACAAACCTTGTTATTACGTGGTTATAGCCGATAAAAACTCCACTCTCACATTTGTCTAAAGTCCTTTTTCCAAGGTTATTGATAGTGCCTAGCTAATTTGGTGTATCAGGATAACTGTTTCTAGCTAAATAAGCCTGTCAAATAACTGGAATTTACGGATAGTCGGTCAATTTTATACACACTCAAGTAATAAAACAGAGTTAATGTGGCAACAAAAAAATATGTAGCTAAGTATCGCTTGCTCAAAGAAACTTACGAGGGCATCACAGGAAAAGGCATTTCAGATATCACTTGGTATCGCACAGTCGCATCCTTGAAAGCAATATTTCTTGCTCTCCATTGAATCCGAAAAAGCCATAAGCATTGTTGAAACCTATGCTCAATTGAAGCGTAAGTGTTCAGCCTTTTCTTTTAGAACCTCTGATTTTAGTGAACGCTGGCAAGCCTTTAAACACTTCTATGATGCCGAAGAAGTTCAATACACAGGTCAGCAATTCCTAGTCGCGCTGGCAGACTATCTAAAAATCAATCTTGACGATGTACCACGCAGCACTCGTTACTACTGGTTTAGCCAAGCAAATCTAAGTTATAACGCCCTTCACTCATATCAGAGCAAAGATTTAGCACTTGTTGCGTTTGTTGCTGCTAAATGGGCAATCAACAGACGAACGCAGCCCATGAAATCCGCAACGATCTCAGTTTTAACACTAGCCCTTTAAGGAGCAATCATCATGTCTGACAAATTTACTAACAATGTCCGCGCTCGTTTGTACAAACAGGGTTATCAAGGATTTACCAAGGACGATTACACGTCAGCAGCGATCGCTGTCGAGTGCGATGACCTTGATAATCCCACCAAAGAGCAATTGAGCCAAGCCGTTGATTATCTCAAAGTCAAATCGACAAGCCAATTATCTGTAGTTGATGAACCCGTTGAAGAAACGTTTTTAGTAGGGGCAGAAGATGCACAACCTGACGCTGAACTTGATAACAGTCAGCTTACAATCGCTTCAAGAGAGATTAACAGCATCACTGTAACTAGTGAAGATAAGCGTTCCTTTGTAACAGCCCAATCATCCGCGCTGGGGTTTGAGTTAACTGAACAAGAAACATTGAGCATTGCTGAAAACGTTGACGACACTTTTACCGACTACAGCCAATTTATCATTACTGTAACGGCTGCAATCAAGAACTACGTTGATCAGAAATTTGATGTCATTGAGCAATCATTTGAAACTAACGCTCAAGACTTGCGAGAACACGTCAGCAACAGAGCTTCTAGATTGAACCAAAAGGTTAACAACTTCTCAGGAGACATCAAAGCGGATATGGGAGTCATCCGCCAAAACATTAAAAGCACCCAATTCTCAATCCTCGCAAGGCTCAAGGCGGCTCAATAGCGATGAGTTGACGCTGCTTGAGTGCTTGGGTATTCGGTGGATGAGAATGAGCTACTTCTCAAGAATTGCTGTTAGTTTGGGTGCGCTCGGTGCTGTGATTTTACCCTTGTACAACTGCTTGTATCTGCCAATGCTAGAGCAATCAAGCTATCAGCAATATCTCAAACGAAAGTCAGCTATTGAGCAATATGTAAGGCGAATGGAGTATCACTGCAACCAAATATTTACCCCATCAAAGGAATATCGCTGTGAAAAGTTCAATGAAGCTAAAAAATCTGGTAACTTCCAAATCACGCCAACCTAGAACGCCAATTAAAAACTAAATTCAATGCCTCTAGCAACCTAGTACTCAGAGCGCTAACAGGCGATAAGTCAGCCCTAAAACTGATAGGTCAAATGGGTAATGACGGAGCAAAGATTAGCGAATTTGCCCCACAGGTTAGAGAGCAAATGCTAGCTGCTATCAAAGGGACTGAGGACTTAAACGTAGTTCTCAGCGACATCTACAAACAAGCAGGTGTTAGCGGCGAGAAGATTGAAAGAGCAGTACAGTCAGCAATTTTAGCTGATACTCATCTAGCTAACATCCTAGAAGAGATGAAGCTTGATTTCGCTTCATCCAAGGAGAAAGAAGCGCTACGCCATCAACAATCAACAGACCATCTATTGCTGAAGGCTTGGGTGGATAAACACATGATGCAAGTTGACGGCGAATATAAAATGTTGCAGACAGAATTACAGACAGACATTAGACAACAAACAATTGACCTACAACATGATAGAGAACTGGGCAAGTATTACTTAGAAATGGGTGATAACGCTCGTGATGATTTCAAACCTAAAAAACAATATGCGGGGCGCTCAATTGTCCAAACAATCAAGGATGCCCTAATAGGTTTCTGATAGTTTAAGCCCGACAGCCACAGATGAAACTGACTGTCGGGCAAGTAAATATCCTGACGCTAATATGACATACGACATTGAAGATGATCAAGAGTCAGTAGTAAGCGAAATCGCCCCAGATACGCCGTTACCGAAAGACTTGATAGAACACCTAGAATCGCGCAAGCAGCACCGTAAAGATGTTATCAATACAACAGAAAAATTGACTAGATTCTTTGTCGGGTGGTCGCTAAATTCTACGGGATTCTTTATAGCTAAATATCTCTTAATAACTGGTGGCAGCGTTAATCTATGGCTGGCAATTTCGCTCTCATTTTCTATATGCAGCGTTGGCTCTCTGGCTGGGCTGACGGGCTTGAGAGTTAATTACAACAGTGATGGATTAGAGGTAGATAATATGCAAAATCTTATAAAAACTGCTGGGGGCTTGGTGTTTGCAGGTATCACAACTTGGTTAGCAGTCAAAGACCATCAATATTTTGAGAATTTGACTAAAGAAACAGTCACGCAGATTAGCCAAGATATCCAAACCATTGAAAAACAGAATCCGCAATCAGACCCTTGGGTAAGTATTGCAGTCGCGTTGGCTTTATTTATTGGTTCTATTGCAATTATTTTTAAGGGGCGGGGATGAAACAAGGTGTTTTCGAGTTAGCCCTGGCTGGTGTGTGTGGTGTAGCTGCAATCATCGGGCTGGCAACATCGCAAACACGCCAGCCTTACGATTTGACACAGATTCAGTTCTGCCCAAGGTCAGCAAACGGCGTACACAGTCAAATAGCTTTGGATAAGCGTTTTTGCAACCAGCCGCGTTTTGTCCTTACTGAAGAATGGCAGCGCTACGGATTGTATGGCAGCATCATTCCCTACAAGGGCGATGCCATTCAATGGGTGCGTGATTTGCCCACAGATAACCCTAATCAGTTGCTTGGATATGGAATTGCGGTTATTGGGCTATGGGGTGTCGTGGGTTGCTTGCTCGTGCGTTCGCAACGCCTCAAGCGCACGGATTACGAACTGGGCGAACTTGAAAAGACTTACGACTATGCAACTTGGCAGCATAATTTGTACAAACGTGAAATTAAGCAGCATTCGACCCAGCTTTATACTGAGCGCTTAAAAGATGGGCTGTCAGGACTGGACACAGAAGAACGTAAAGCATTAGGACTGACCGATGAGGAAAACGAACGGGCTAAGGCACGTATTCAGCTAGAGGACTTTATGAAAGCCCGTGCTGTTAATCATTCTGTGATGGATAAATCCATTGCTGACAACCTACGAGACAAAGCTAAAGCTGACCAGGAACGCAGCAAGATTGAGGGTAAAACCAAAAGCGCGATCGCAGACAGTGACAATCAGCAATCAGTTGATCAACAACGAGCAAACCAACTGATAGAAGCGCTCAAAGCTCATGAGGATGGCTGGTTGTGGAAGATTATCGACAATCAAAAGCCCGTTTGGGTGCTAGGAGAAGCCGGAAGCGGTAAATCAACTCTAGCAGCTTCGATTGTCATGCTTAGAGAAAATCTGTTTGATATGCCCTTGTATCAGCTGATAGACGCACACGCAGGAGAAAATTTAAGAAACGCATGGAAATATTTAAGCCCTCAGTTGATAGCGCAAACAGAAGAAGAGATTGGACTTGCTTTTGATGATGCCCGTGAGCGCTGGTTAGATAGAATCAATAATCAACCATCCAAGCAACCGCAACAGTTACTAGTTGATGAATTCACTAACTATTCTGAGTCAGACATCACCAAGGAACCTGCTAAAAAGTTTGTTAAAGCATCTCTTAGTGACCCTAGAAAAGCTGAGGAAAGATTAGTTTGTATTGCCCATTTCTTCACTAATACCGCCGTTGGTGGCAGTGATGGAACTGCTAAAGGTAGAGCTAGAGGCACTATTCAAATTGACCGTAAAACCGCCGATGGTAAGACACCTTTAAAAGTTGCAACAATTAACGGGTTAAATAATTCAGATGGGGATGCAGAAGTAGATAAAAAGGTGACAATTCCTGGTTGGTTGACTCCTGAAAGCATTCACAAGCATTTTAACGGTCAGCCAATTGATTTTGATGCGTAAATTTATGCGCTTGCTGAGGAGCATACCTGCAAAGATGAGGGCGTTCTGCAACCAGAAACAGGCTGTATCACGCAGAAGCCCAGCAGGGAAAGTAATAAAACTTACATAATTTCTGCATCTGCTTTTGCATAATTTTACGATGCTTTCAAATCACATTACTTTGACAGTTCATCGGTTACTCTGTGGAAAAACATAATGTTCCACAAATATGACACCCCGTTCAAACCTGCATGGTCGTGTATTAGAGTACCTGATAACGGAAGTAATAATTATAACTCACCCAGAGGTCAGCCTAACAGTTAGAGCTAACAATGCTCAACTTAGAGATGCCAGCAAGTTAACAGAATTAAATTCATTACTCTTAAATGAATTAAGACTAGCGGCTAATGCGCTGCTGCTACTGTGGTTGAATCCTCAATTTCAGTTGTCCAAGCAACCATCAATCACGATAGATCGACTACCAGATCAGAATAAGAATGATGTTACTGATATTTGTTTAACTTCAAAAGCATGGACAGTTAATCTGTCACTCAAACATAACCATACCGCACTCAGGCACCAACGTCCTGGGACAACTCCAGTTCACTGCGGTTACGCTAAAAATGACCTACAGATGCAGCAGTTTAAACAACAATACCGAGCAATCACACAGGAGTTCATGCAACATATTGGACAGGCAAAGCTTTTTGCAGAACTACCGCCTGCTTTGATTGAACAGCATTTGTATACTCCAGTCTGTAATTTGGTTAGCCAATTTATCAATAGCCATGCTGACACTTGCGCCACCAAGTTATTTCAATACCTTGTTGGTAATGTGAATTACTACAAAATTATTGTTGATACCCACGCCCGAACCCTGAATATTCAGCAGTTTGCAGAAATCCAAATGCCTACTAACGTGATAGCAACGGTTAACAAACAGTATGTTTTTTTGAGTTTTGACAACGGATGGGAAATTTCTATGCGCTTACATACCGCATCAAGCCAACTGAAAAACTCTCCTAGTTTGAAATTTGATACTAAGGCACTAAAAAATCCCCTTACTGCTACTATAATTCCTTATGTTTAAAAGTCCATTACGTTATCCCGGCGGAAAGCAAAAGGCAATTCCTCAAATTGCTCACTATCTACCTCCTACATTTAAGGAATTCCGTGAACCTTTTGTTGGCGGTGGTTCTGTATTTTTTCATGTTTTACAGAAGTACCCCAGTATGCCTTGCTGGGTCAATGATTTCAACCAAGAACTCTACTACTTCTGGCATCAAGTTAAAACCAATCAAAGAGAGCTAGTTGAGGAGGTCTGGAAAGTAAAACGCTCTTACACAGATGGACGTGCCTTGTTTAAATCTCTCGCAGCCGCAGATACTAGTACCATGAGTCCACTAGAGCGGGGTGTGCGGTTTTTTGTTCTTAACCGGATCAGCTTTTCGGGAACCATTGAGAGTGGCGGTTATAGTAGTGCTTCCTTCAAAGGTCGGTTTACAGACTCTTCGATTGAGCGACTAGCGGCTTTGAATGGTTGCTTTGTTAATACCCGTGTGAGTAACTTCGACTACAGTACCCTACTTACCGAACCGGGAGAAGATGTATTTATCTTTTTAGATCCACCTTATCTCAGCAAGACTAAATCTAAGCTTTATGGTAAGAAAGGTGATTTGCATACCTGTTTTGACCATTCTCGCTTTGCCAAACTGATGTCGGAGTGTTCACACAAATGGTTGATCACTTACGATAACTGTGAAGAAGTGCGGCATCACTTTTCTTTTGCCTACATTTATGAATGGGAGTTGCAATACGGGATGAACAACTACAAACAGCAGAAGGCAGACAAAGGCAAGGAACTGTTCATCACCAACTATCCTGTTGAATCATACAATTTGCCTACAATCATGGAGGTTGTGTGAGAAGTTTAGAACTAATGGCGATTTAAGGAACGTGGTTTGGGGTTTTGGCTTGCCAAAAAAATCTAATGTCGTAATTTACGATATGACTCAATCCTCTGTCGTCAATTGCGAATAATACCCCACCCTGTTCTCAAGGACGGTAGCTGTGGAACATACAAGGCATTTTCAGTCCAATATCAAGTTATCCTTTTAAGTTGATTGCAAATGGGTGTTCGCCATGATTGATTTACTCTCTAAGGATTTAAAGCACTCCGAGAAATATTTGGGCTGTAGTATTGATGTTTGGCGTGATGACAGGCGCGGTTGCTACTTAGCTGAATTATATGCCCCGGTACGCAACAGAATGTTGATGCAACAAAGGCGACCATTCTCAGATATTGAATCGGCTGTAGCTTACATGAAAGAACAGATCGATAAATACTATTCGCAAGGTTGGTACAAAGATTGCATCATTGACGTGTGGTTTGATCCATACTTGTACTGCTACTGGGCTGAATTGTATGTACCTGTGCAGTCAGAAATGGTGTCACAAGAAAAGCAGACATTCTCAGATATTCAATCAGCCCTAGCTTACATGAGGGCGCAAATCGATAAATATTACTTGAATCAGGTGCAAAAATAGTGATTTTCACCCAGCCAACTAAATAACAAAACTTTTAGAAGTATGAAATTCTCCGATTTGCAGCGCGGCGATTTATTTTGTTTTCCAAACGGCGAAGATACCTACAAAAAAATAGGAGATAGACTTGCAATGCCCATGTGTTCTCGTATGAATCACGTTGCAGATGTGCGCCTAGAAACTGAAGTTATCGGCATAGAACCAAGCGCTTACTCGCGTGATAGAGAGGAAAATATGCCTGATTTTGAAGGGCTAACCTGGGAGCTTCAATGCCAACTAGCAGAAATGAGCGAGTAAATTACCTGTAATGATCTGTTTGACAAGCTTTTTTAGTTTTGCGAACTGTGGTCAAAAATTATGCAAGCGGTATTACCTGAAACGGAACTGATTTTAATTCAAATTGCAGAAAAACACTATCCGCACACACACTTTAAGATAATCCCCGAATTTAATTTTAAAGTAGATAATTGGATAGAAATGAATTTTGTGGCATACCTTAGCGAATTTGCGTCCGGTGATAGGCCACACAGTAATCCATTTCATAAATATTATCGAAGAGATAGATTTGATTTTAATCTAGCTTTTGCATTGAAAGATACTCGTTTATTTTTATCCGGTGATTGGCATGAAGTCACCCTTACGCTGCATTATAGTTTTGCTGACGGCTGTTCGTGGTGGGATGAAGGGGATCGGATCGCTCGTCCTCATCCTCATGGCGATAAGTTAGAAGCGATCGCGCAAGAGATGTATCCAATATTTAAGACAAGGTGATAAATTTACAATTGCTTAGAGTAGCAGGTAATAAGTTTAATCAGGTTTGGGCGCATTTACATCAGGGTAGAGAGCGCGATATTGTGACCACTGCTGCCGATAAAACTCTATCCCAGCCTGAGTAATAACCAGCTTGGTTAAGTGCTTACCATCTTTCCAGTAGCCAACTTCTTTCACTAAACCGTTGTCTGTTCCCTGATAATCTCGCAGTCTTAACCAAGTCCACTGCCAACTAAACCCGGCGTAATCCCCAAAGTTTAAGCCACTATCTATTCCTAATTCACCAGCTTGATAGGCTGCACAAAGTGCTGACCACTGCCTTGGTTTAAGTTGTCCTTTGGGTGGCTTTTTAGGTGCTGATTCACCCAAACCAGCACGAGCTACAGCACGTCCAGTTGTGGTGAGCTTGATAGAAATTAGTTCGCTGTCAGAATAATTACACTGAATTAACTTGTGTCGTTCCAAAACTTGAAGAGTGGAACCTAAACCCTGGTCAACTACACCAGCCTGGGATAACAACTTGTGCAATAAAGTTTCATAGCTTGTTGGTTCAAAATAATATTGCAGATTACGCCATACAGATGCTTTCTCTCTGATTGAACCTAATCGCCAACCTTCTTTTTGTGCTGCCTCCACAAACTGGTCAGCACGGTAAATGGCAGTGAGTGTGGCTTGCTGCCGTTGGTTAAGTTTTTCCCACAGATGAAGGTGTTTACTCATCACTCATCTAATTCCCAAACTCGCCCTTCTATTAAGTGGATGTCATCTCCTTCTGGGTAGGAAATTTCTGTTTTATAAGTGATTATTAGGTCAGTTATTTGGGATGTCATTTTTCAATCCCCTCTGATTTGACGACATAAATACTAAAAGCCTGCAAGTTCAACACTGACATGAATTTTCGCACTATGAAAGACTGCGGGAGTATTATTTTTTGTTATTCGCAATTGGGCATTTATTGTCCAGTAATGGCGAAGAGTGTCAGTTACCAAAAAACTAAATTGGTCAAAATCTTACTTTTGCTTCAAAAAGGCTCAAACTTATATACAGTATGTCTTTTCAGATCATCTTGCTGCTTTTTACTTGTATCTCGGCTCAATACCAAATGTCCCCCGCACCACAAGATAGGTAAATTTTATTTACAGTTGGTTTCCTTCATTACATAGTGTAGACGCGGGTGGAGAGAAAATTGATATCGGTTTTGATAGCAACGATGGATCAACCAGGGGTATAGAAGCAGTATAGACAGTTGAGCAAGCCGCAACATGAGCAAATCATACTGGTGCGGATCATACCTGCAAGTGGTCATCGCGCCGCAAGCATAAGCAGGTTTTATCAGCCAACGAGATAATGCGGGTTCTGGCGTTCGTGCTTTCGGGCTGATTGATAAGTCTGGGTTAATCGGGTGCGATCGCTCACGAGAGAATAGGGTTTTTGGGCAGTTACATTGTTTTATTGCAGAAAGACCATGTAGGCTAGAACCTATGAAAATAAACCGGTTCGGCAGGGCAGAGATCCTCACACCCGATCAAATTAATGTCCTATTTACTGAGGGGTTTGTCAACCCGCGCGATCGCGCTCTGTTCGGCGTGTGCCTTTATGCTGCCTGCCGGATCAACGAAGCCTGCACTTTGGCAGTGAAAGACGTATTTGGCAGCAACGGTGTCAGAGGGGTATTAGTGTTACGGAGCGTGAACACCAAAGGGAAGCGAGACACCAGGGAAATCCAAGTTCATCCCAAGCTCAAGGAATATTTAGAAGAGTACAACCCTAACCGCCGCAAGGAGTTCTTGTTTCCCGGTCGGCATGGACTCTTACATATTCACAAGGTCAGTGCTGACAAAATCCTCAGAGATACCTGTGTGCGGTTGGGGATTGAGGGGGTTAGTACCCACAGTTTCAGGAGAACTGCGTTAACCAGGATGAGTGATGCCGGGATACCGTTGCGCCATATTCAGGAGATATCGGGGCATCGGACTTTGGCAGCTTTGGAGCGTTATCTGGGGGTAACTGAGAAGCAGAAGCAGAACGCGATCTCTGCTTTGGATTTTTGAATATTTCTATACCAGATTCTACACAGGAGGAATCAGTATGGGATTAGCTATTGTAAGCTTTTTATCCCATTATATAAAAGTTAGCACTATGTATGTCCCTACTTTGTAACTGGTACATTGTTAAGCATGGCGAAGAAATCAGGTTTTTTATTCCGGTTTCACAACGTTGCTAGTTTTGGATAAATATTAAATGCACTCACAATTATAGTCATGCATATTGAAAAGCTGCACATTCAGAATTTTAGAGGATTGAAGGAAATTGTCTTGAACTTTCCTCAAAGCAACTTAGCTGTATTTATTGGTATAAACGGTGCAGGCAAGTCGTCGATTTTAGATTGTATGGCGATAATGTTAGCTCAATTTGTAGCTAGACTCCGCAATAGTAAAAAATTAGAAGTGAGGTTCACAGAAAATGATATAAATGTTAATTCTAATTCTACTAATAATACTATAACGATTTTAACAGGACAGGGAGAAAAATTATCTTGGAAGATGCTGCAAGAACGTGTATATACACAAGACAAAAGTAACTATGATGAGATTAGTTATTATATTAAACGCCTACAAGAGAATTTAAAATCTCATTCTGATTTCAATTTACCAGTAATGGTTTATTATCAAACCCATAGAATGGTTTTGAAAAATCCGTACACTTTTAAAAGTAAGGGCAGCCAGAAAACTAAGAAAGAAGTGTATCATCAATTGTATGCTTACGAAAAAGCTTTTTCTACAGGGGTCAATGACTTCCAGGATTTTTTTGATTGGTTTAAAGAAGAGGAAGATTCTGAAAATGAAATTAGATTAAGAGATAGTCATGATTACAGAAACCCCAAATTAGAGATTGTCAGAAGAGCTATTATAAATTTCTTAGAGAGATTTTCTAACAGTCATTTTTCGGATTTACGAGTAGTAAGGTCAACAAAAGAACGTGATTTTTATTCTGACCAAGTTCCCAGCCAACCTTCGTTGACTATTACAAAAAATCGCCAAGATTTAAGGTTAGAGCAACTATCTGATGGTGAAAAGATGTTATTAATGATAGTCACCGACTTAGCAAGGCGATTGGCAATTGCTAACCCAAGTTCTAATGATGCGTTATCAGGAGAAGGAATAGTTTTAATTGATGAAATAGACTTGCATTTACATCCCCAGTGGCAAAGGACTGTAATTCGCAGTTTGATACAAACATTTCCTAATTGTCAATTTATTGTGACTACTCATTCGCCGCAGGTATTGAGTGGAGTCAGAAGAGAAAATGTATTTATTTTAGAAAATTCTCAGTTAGTCGAGAATACACCCTATACCTATGGCAAAGATAGTAACTCGATTTTATATGAATTAATGAATGTAAAAGAAAGACCAAATGAAGTAGAGCAGCAGATAAATCACTGTTTTCAATTGATAGATGATGGTCGCTTAGAAGCAGCTAAGTTGGCTTTAAATGAATTATCTAATTTACTTGGTGAGAATGATTCAGAAGTAGTTCGTGCTAATACACTTATTGGTTTTTTAGAAGATTAGATAATTACAAATATGAAGCGTATTATCAAGGGTAGGGAACCTCAATCATTACTTGAGCATCGCCTCAAATCTTTTGCTGATTATGATAATTATTCTGAAAAAAATGAATTACGGGAATCTTTACTAACCGAGCAAGGACATATTTGCTGCTATTGTATGCAACGTATTAGTGCTGACAGAATGAAAATTGAACATTGGCAATCACAAGATGAATATGAAGAACTTCAATTAGATTACAATAATTTGCTTGGTGCTTGTGAAGGTGGTCAAGGTTCGCCAAGTCACTTGCAACATTGTGATACAAAGAAGGGTAATACAGAAATTACTATTAATCCTCTTGATAATCATAGAAATTGTGAAGATTTAATTAGATATCTTGGGAACGGAAAAATTTCTTCTGATGATATAACTATAAATAATGAATTAAATCAAGTTTTAAATCTCAATATGCAAACTTTGGTTAATAATAGGAAAGAAGTTTTAGAACTTGTACTTAAACAGCTAAAAAGTGAATATCCCAAGGGAGATTGGACAGAAGCAATTTTAAATAAAAAAATTCAACAGTGGAGTGATAGACACAAAGATGGGAAATATAAACCTTATTGCCAAATAGTTATCTATCATCTAAAAAAGAAATTATCAAGTATAGGTCGGCGGAAGTAAAATAACCATTATCAGCAGCCCAAAAGCTTAAAATAAAAGCTTTTTGACATGGACTTACCCTGAGAAATTACTGTACTAAGCTCTAAGCAAAAGTGCAGCAAGAGAAACTTTCAAGCTTGTAGGCTTGATACCTTCCGAAGCAATTAAATTTAAAATATCAGTATCTTGTACTAGGCTAACAACAAAGGTAGCATCATCTAGTTTTGATTTCTCTCCATCTGTATATTCGCGTAGAAGTTTTTGTACACCCTTAGTTTCTTTCCAGGTATTTAATTTTTTGAAAGTATTTCTGACGTTTGTTCTATCAAGTCCAGAGGGGAAACTATCAAGCATACTAACTCGGCGTTGGATGCGAGTAATACGTTCTGAGGTAATATTAATATTTTCTAATGTTTCAGGTTGTGCTAGTTCCGCAGAACGTTGTTTTTTAAGAGTTACTAGCTGATTGTAAAGTTTTTGTAGTTCTGACAGTAGATATTTACTAGAAAATACGTCTCCCGCTTCTGGAGTTTTAAAGGCGTTTGCTATGGCTAGTCCATATCCATCTCGTTCTCCTGTTTGGTCATTCCAGTAAACAGTTTGTTTTTGTTGGGGAATTGGTTCGCCATTCGGGCCGAAATATTCCACAGTTAAGGCTACTAATCCTGTAGGTTCGTCTTTTTCTCCTGTACGCCGTCCCAAAGCAATGGGTTTGGCTTGATAATCTTCTCCCAGTTTTTCAATTAATTTGCTGAGTTCTTCGCTATGCAGGATTTCGTTTTGGGTGTAAAGGTCGCGGTTAGTTTCCTGTTTTTGATAAGTTTCTTCTTGCAGGTTTCCTTGTTCCATACGTCTAGCTTTAACTAGGCTGTTAATAAAGTCAATGTATCCTGGGAGAACTTCATCATCAAATAGGGTATCGCCGTAAATAGAAGCGCCTAGTGTATCGACACTAGAAATACTGGGAATTTCTCCATTTGCACTTACGATATCTCCTACAAGTTTTTTATTCAGGTTGCTTAAACGACTGGCTTGTCTTAATAATTGGCTTTCGCTGTTGGCGTAGTAAATAGAAATATTCTGACATTTGTGTTGTTTAGGTCTATCAATTCGACCAATCCGTTGCTCTAAAATCATAGGATTCCAGGGGAGGTCGATGTTGATTAAATAATCTGCATCTTGAAGATTTTGACCGACTGATAGGGTTTCTGAACCGATTAAAATGGCAATTTCTTCTTCTTTGTTTGGTCTTTCTGTAACATTTTTACAAGTTGCTGCTGGGGCAAATAGCCGAAATATCTGTTGTCTCTTCAAACCAGTTTTTTGGCTGCTTCTTATGACGATATTGTAAGGAGTAACTTGCAGCGTTTTCTCGGAATTATTGGGATAATACTTTTTAGTAGAACCAATAGCCATACCAATACCTTTAGTTACTATCTCTAGATCAGTAGCCATGTAACGGTAATAGTCAATTACTGTATCTGAGAATGTAGAAATTAGCAGTACTTTATGACCCAGGTAAACTAATTGGCGTACTTTTCGGGTTACTTGTTCGCGTTTATGGTCTTTGACAAATTCATCTGCCAACAAATTTTGAATCTGTTGTAATTGATTTAAATCGCCCGCACAATCAGCTAGCATTCTGTTATGAATAGCTTGAGCTTCTTGAGAATTATTGCGGAGGGCATCGGTAGCAATATCTATGGAACGACGCAGTTGTTGCCGTTTTTGTTGTTGTTCTGGGCTATTTTCTTCGTCTTCATCCTCCTCTTCTTCTTCATAATCTTCATCCCAAATTTCACGGTCATCTAAGTCTAAAAAATCAATATCAATTTTCTTGTCTGATTCAAAACCGTAGTGCAATAACAGAAATTCCTTTAAGCCATCTGCGTCGGGGGAAACAGCTTCTAACTGTTCTTGCATTTTGCGAATCCGATCGCCGAAATTTTTGATTGTGCGGCGCAGGGCGTACATACTGGATTCAGCCCGTTGCAGGAAAAAGCGGCGTTGGTTGCGTAACAGACTGCGTTGTTCTACTCTGCCCCGTAGGTAACGAATTGGATCTGCAAAGGGAATAAATAAACTGGTTTCAAATTGGGTAAATATCTGATCCAGGGCTTTTTCTGTACTGATTTCAAATTCTACAGGCAACCATTCTGCAACCCGCTTGGCATATAAATTGAGGTCGGGGGTGGCATCTCGCAGCATCTGTCGGGTGCGCTGGAGAAACAGTTCCCGGTAGGTGCGGCGAAAAATATCAGTATCGTCAGTAAAGTTTTCTACTCCTGTTTCCCGGTTTTGGAACCACAAGGCGACTTCTGGGGGAAAACCTAAATCGTTAAAACCTTGTGGACGGCTGAGAAAAGGAGAGAGGATGTTATAAATATCTTCTCTGCGGTTATTCCAAGGGGTAGCTGTGAGGAGTAAAAAATAACGTTGTCGTTTGGCTTTGAGGTCTTTTTCTCGAATTTCTAAACAGGTTTTGTGGATGCGGTTATTGTAGTTGCGGATGCCTTCGTGTGCTTCGTCAATAATCACTAAATCAGCACCACCGTAGCGACTAAAGTCTGCTAAAAAGTTATTCCCTTTACGGCTCATCAGGTTTTTGTTATATAACTCATAATCACCACTGTTCAAGCCTAATTCAGCCATTTCTCGTTCCCAGTTGGGGAACAGTTTTTTGGCAGCGATGATAGCAATTCTGGCTTGACTGTGTTGTTCTCGATATAACCGAGTCACGGCGGCGGCTAACCGTGTTTTCCCTAATCCCACGGCATCTGCACAGACGGTAACACCAAAATCCTGCATCACCCTTAAACAGTGTTGCGCTCCCGATTTTTGATGTTCAAACAGGGTATCTTGGTTAACTAATTGGTCAAGTTGGTCGCTGCGTTCTACACGGAATTGGCGGGGGCGCTGTTGTGCTAACCAGTATAAAAAGTCTTCGGGAGTGCCGTTTTGTCCTTGGAGAATTATTTCTACAGCCTGCTGAAAACCAACGATTTCCGTAAAATCGGGTATTGTTTGAGACGAAGTAACGGTAACGGGTTTATTGGGTGTGGTGTTGTAAATCCCAGTACTGGTTTTAACTTTAAATTCCTTGAGGGGAGTCGGTGGGTGGTCAGGGTCTACTTCTACTTGACCAATGATCCGTTCTGGTTGCTGGCTGGTGATGATGACTTTGACCAATTCATCATCAGCGACGGTGATATCTTCTACTTTGTCTAAATTTTGACCAGATATTTCTACTGGGGTGGTTTCTCCAGGGGGAATTTCATCAGGGGTAATAGACTCAATAACGGGTTGGCGAAGCTTGGTGCGGCGTTCTTTTTCTAGTAGTACCTGTTGCAAAAACTCTGGGGATAAGTCAAAGCTGGTGGTTTGTTGCCATTCGGTGTCAAACTGTTGGATACTTTCGCTAATGGTTTCCGCATCCATATTTGATTCCCAAGAGTAAAGAAATGTCACACTTTCAGCGTTGCGGGAATGGGCGGCGCGGGTAAAGTTATCTGAACCTTCGTGGAGGATGTGGTTATCGAGGTTGTCGCTAAGGATACCTGTTTTTTTGTGGTAAATGGCGTGAGTCGGTTCCATTTTTACCAGTTTGATGTAGAGGAAACCCAGACGGACTAACTCTGCTAAGATTTCTGTACCTGTAAAGGCGTTTTCTTCTAACCCTTGGAGAAATTCTGCTAAGGTGCGATGGGCAAACTGGATGCGGTAGTTAGGGTCATGTAGTTTTTCTAACTTAGCAATATCTGTTTGTTTGGTGAAACCTTGCCAGTCCATGAGCAGGCGAATTTGACCTTCTGTTTGCACAATGGCAGCAAGGGGTTCTTGATATAGCTTGAGAATACCACTGTCAAAGTAAGCGGTGGAGCGGCGGTAAATTTGGCTACGTTCTAAAATGTTGCTGATAAAGGTGTTGTATTTATCTAGTTCCGCAGGTAGGTTAAATTTGCGACGGCGACCTTTGATTTCTTGGAAGCTACCTGCGAGTAAAGTTTTTTCTTTGGTGACGCTTTCTTGGTTGAGGAATTTTTCAATGATCCTGAGACGGCTGGTTCTCAAGAGGGCGACACTAGGTAAATCTCCGGCTATATGCGGAGTATATTCAAATACTTTTGCTTTTTTAAGGTCAATCCGCAGCAGTTTGTGAGTGGCGTTTTTCCCGCCGATACCCAAGAAGGAAACGATGTTATGTAGGAAATTGTCAGCATCACGGTGCTTGAAGACAAGCCAATATTGATTGTCAACGCCTTTGATGGGGCTACCCTGAACCTGGAAGTAGGGGCGTTGTTTGCGAATTAATTCTTGGATGACAGCTTCTAGCACGGTGATAGCTTAATATAGGATATCTTGTTTCCTCACTTTTCACTTTACCCTTTGATTGGGAAAATAGAAGCTGTTTGAAATACTGACAGCAGATGGTGTCACTACTCAATCGGGAAGCCAGGTATCACTTCGTCAATTTGTGCCATTAGTTCTATGGTTTCTTTTAGTGCAACAACTATGCGTTGATAGTGTTGAATGTCTTCATCGCTGAGGGTGCGTCCTTTGTGGTCTTTGAGCCATTTATGACATACTTGATAACCGCCTACGTAAAAGTTCCAGATTTTTTCTGGAATTCCAGTAAATTTGTCTCCTTTTTTGTTGATTACTACTTCGTTTTCGTTGATAAATTTAGGATGTCCTGCATCAACTAGGCGATTTCCTGTAGTTTCTATAAATTCGGTGATTAAGTTGTCTAATTTTGGTGATTTCATTAAATGTATTGCTACTAATTCTTTGCCATAAGTTGCTAATTGGCGGAAAAGTTCATCATTACTAGTAAGGGGTACGCGAGGAAAGTCGATTTTGAGGAATTCGGCGTAGCGGGTGCGGTAGGTAGGAGAATGGAAGATAGCGTAAATGTAGTAGAAGATGGATTCTGGGGTGGGGGTGTAGCCGAGTTTTGAGGTGATGGCTTTGAGGAATTCGGGGTAAAAGTTGGGACGGGTAGGTTCTTCTAATTCTTTAGGATTGTTTGGGTTGGGGTGAAGGTAGAGAGGAAATAAAAAATTGATGTCGTAAGCTGCTAATGATTTATGTCCTATAATTTTATCTGTAATAAAAATGTCCCAGTTATCGCGTGTTTGTCTTGTTGCTATTAACCCCAAATTCTCTCCAGCCAGCATATGCCGCATAACTTCACCACGCGGCATACAATGAAAACCTCTAGATTTACCAGTGTAATAGGTGTAACGAATATCAAATGGACGGTATAGTATAGGTACAGTTAGCTCTTTAAAAGGTCCCGTTTCTTTTGTTGCTAGATGAGGATGGCTTCTTAAATCTTTTTGAGCTAATTCAACCTTCCAGTCTCGTGCATCTTTGCCTAAACTATATTTTAATCGTGCTGTTTCTGGTGCTAAATTGACAAAATCAGTTACAGTTTGCCAAGTAGATTCTTCACTCCAATTGATAGTTAATTCATCACGTGCAGTAACTATGCCCACACTATTAACGGGGAAAATATCTATTACCTTACATCCCGATTGATATTCTGCAAATAAATCGGTATTTTGTGGAACAAATAAATAAAATGGAGTTTGTGGATTGAGTTTAATCCACTCAGTTGTATTTATATCATTGACATTTAGCCAGTTATATTTTTTATCACGCACACCGTACAAATCTGCATGATAAATGTTAGCATTTTCCTTTTGATTATTTTGCCGTTTTACAAAAATGCTGATAGCTACACCTTGCTGAATATCAAAAACGTTCTCATCTTTTGAACCGTCAGGTGATTGCTCTTTCTTTTTACTATTCCCGTGCAAATCTAAAATATAAATATCGTCAAATGTTGCCATCAAACTTTGACGCATCCCTCTAAATGTGGGGTTATCAAGAAAGCCGTGGTTAGTGATAAACGCCAAAATTCCATAACCAGTTTGTTCAATTCGCCATTGAGAAAAGCGAATAAACTTCACATAATCATCGTTTAACCATTTAGGATTTTTTTCCCCAAGTGGCTTACCATCTAGTTCAAAATAATTGCTGGTTGATTGATTTGTTATGGAGTCTTTACCTTTAAGAAGATTGCTAATCCAAATGCCATTATTAGCAGAATGACCAGAATAAGGTGGATTACCCATCACCACCATTACTGGTGCTTCTTGCTTAATTTTATTAGCTGCATCCGCCTCATCTCGAATCCAATTATCGAATTCATCAGCAGGCGGTATTTGAAATGCTTCTTGCAGAGTATTAGTAAGGTAAACTCGTAACCGTTCTAGAGAGTCGAATTTGTAACCCAATTCTGCTAGTTGCAAACCTAATTTCATGTGTGCAACGGCATAGGGAGCCATTAATAACTCAAAGCCTAGTAGTCGTGGTAGTAGGTGTTGAGAAACATAATTTGACCAAGCATCTGTATCAATTTTTAATGAATGATAAATATGGTCAATAACGCTATATAAGAAAGTTCCTGTACCTGTTGCAACATCAGTTATCAATACTTTATGTATTTCCGTCGTACCATTTCCATCAGATTTCTCAACCTTTACCTTTGTCGCATCAGCTAAACCGTCAGTTAGTCCAAAATCAGTTTTTAAAATATGGTCAATGGAACGCACAATGTAAGAAACCACAGGCTCTGGCGTATAATACACCCCCCTGAGTTCTTTCATTTGCGGTTTGTACGCTGCCAAAAAATCCTCATAAAATCGAATTACAATATCTTCTCGGTTCATCTTCTGGCGAAAATCTGACAGAATTGCATCCATTTTCGCAGCCCGCAGAATACTAAACACTTCAGAAATTGCATCAATTAATTCATCACCTAACTCTGACGCTTGACGCTGCGATACATCCTCAAATAAACGGCGCAAAAACGGGTTAGTTTCTGGTAAATATTGCCAAGCATCCTCTCGATTGAAATAAGTTTCCTTATCTTGACCTCTTCTTTCATCTTTTACATAACTAAATACCCTGGCTGTAAATAACCCATAGGCAATGGTTTGGGCATAAATATCAGCAAAACTATAATCTTTTTCGTTAGTTGATGTTAGTTGCAGAGTTGGCAATAACTCTCGTTGAAAACTCACAAACAGCTTACGTAAATACCCGTCCCCATCCTCTGCATCGTAAACCAGGGGAATTGCTTGTTCCATGCGACGGGTAACTTTAGCCAGTTCTCGCGCCAATTCTTGAGCCGTTTTTGCAGCCTCGTAAAATACCCATTCCACTAAGGGAATTAAATTTAATGCTTTAATAGCTATGGGTAGTCGCCCCTGTTCTAAACGGTTCAAACGTCCTAGCAGTTGTTGGTCGTTCCAAGCAAAGGTCTGGATTTGTCGTTGGCGTAGTCCCCCTTCTGTGGGTAATATTAACGCTACTCTGCCTGTATGCTCTTTTTCAGGTAGCAGTATATACATCACAGGCTTATCTGGGTTAACCCTGCTAATGTAATGCTCATAAATTCCCGATGGTTGCTCTTTTGATGTCAAAAATGTAACAATTTCTTGCTGCGTTGCTTCATTTAGTTCTGGGTAAAAGCCCACAGCAATGGGTAAGGTATCTGCTACTTCCAATTCATCCGTACCAGGGCGCAAATACCAAAACTGAGAGCCTTGTGGATCACGCTGCTGTTTTACTGGGTATGCTAACATCCGCCGCAACGCCTCGATGCGATTTGACTCTGTACCAGTCATGACGGCTTGTAGCTGTTCAATGTTAGGCATACGTATAAATCCTTAATAACCTTTTAACTTGACTAGCGTATCTGGGCAATTTTAACTATTTTGGGGTAAAGATAGCAAAATGTCGTGGGGGCTATGCTATTCCAGATGTTCATACATTCAGTAGAGGGGTGAAATGAGCATCCGTGCAGAAACTTATGCGCTTGGCTGTAACCCTGACTGGATAAGCATTCTGAAAATCGATATTTTTCGCAATTCTGGATGTACCAATTAACCTATAGATTATTTGGTGCAACAATTTAATACGGCACAGTCAGGGGTTGAAGCTTCTAAATTTCCGAGACTTCAATTGGTACAGTTTTATTCCTGGCGAACGCAGTATTGAAAGCGGCTCATCAATTCCTTAGCGTAAGTTTCTGCTCGATTGCTCATTTACCCCCGCGATCGCCCTGGTGGAGGTACTTAACTTATCGCTGCCAGCACTACTCTTTACCAAAAAGTTAGATTTCTTATACTTGACTATTCCCTTTACCACCCCTGAATCTGCCAGTTGCCGAATTGCTGCTTTCAATAGTTCTGGGTTGTCTTGTGTAAATCCAGCTAGGGCGAGAAACTTTGATTTATCATCTTGTTCTCTCGGTACTAATAAGTAGCGGGTAATTTTTTCGTCGGCAATAATAGCATCAAGCGGAATTTTCATATTACTGTTTCTACGACTTTCCACGCTTTGTTGCTTCTGCAATCATAGTGACACCGTGAAGTTATATAAAATCTACTGGAATTTCTATCCAAAAATAAACTTTTTTCATCTGATACACGTAAACTGGAAACTAAAACCGAGCCGATTGACCAAAGATCATCGTATCTTCTAGGAACAAAAGCCAGTGTCAACTACTGACAAGCAATGCCGCATTATAGCCTTGTTTAATCAGGCGGGTGGTGTCGCCAAATCGACACTGACCCAAAACCTGGGATACCACTTAGCGCGACGAAAACATCGCGTTCTCCTGATCGACGTAGACCCCCAAGCGTCCTTGACCAAATTCATGGGGTTAGTGCCATCTCAGTTACAAAAAACCGTTGCTGATGCCATTATCGACGAGCAGCCCTTACCAATTCATGAGGACATTCACGGCATGGACTTGGTTCCAGCCAGCCGAGTCCTAAGTGGAGCCGAAATGCAGTTAGTCAGTGCTGCGATGCGCGAGTTGCGCCTTAAGGAAGCCATTGAATCTGTTCTAAATGAATACGACTTCATTCTTATAGATTGTCCCCCCAGTTTAGGATTGCTTTCCTATATCGCCTTAGTCGCGGCCACACACGTACTCGTTCCCGTGGAAACCCATCTCAAAGCTTTTGAGGGAACCGACGAACTCTTACAAACTATCACCCACGTCAAAAATAAAGCTAACCGCAAAATCCAAATAGCAGGGTTTGTCCCTACGCGGTATGCTCAACAGAACTCAGCCGATAAACGAGCATTGGCAGCCATCCAAGAACAACTTTCCGCTTGGGGTCGTATTTTCCCACCCATTCCCAGAGCTACCGCTTTTGTCGATGCGTCAGAAGAACGTGCGCCCCTAGCAGTATTTGACCCGAAACATCCTGTAGTCGCTATTCTTGAAGAAATCGCTTTAGCTTTGGAGGCTTTATGATCCGACGCAAACAAACAGACAAACCCTTTGGGGGTCAAATTACAACTCCACCACCTGCACCTTGGTTATCCTCCCCAGATGGCGAGTTGCCAGCCGCTACTGAAACTACTATCAAACTCTCAGATATAGTTCTG
>NZ_JAYGHE010000098.1:0-4464 GCF_034931145.1 Nostoc sp. UHCC 0252
ATATACAAGTGTTCAGAAATCGAATCTGGTAAAATTCCTGAGTTGCCGTTTTTTGTGTAGCCAGTGTTACAATTGCTTAACACTCAAAAAGGTTTGATAAGATTACTATTAGGGATATTAATTAGGCAAGCAACCCAATTCCCCAATTCCAAGTGAATAAAAATCAGAAAACCTCGGTATCCCAACGGGACACGGGGTTTTCACCTTTTAGCCTATCTGTACTTGGCTAACCAAGCCCTGACAAACTCGCTTACTTCCTCCTCTTGAATAACAAACGCAGTCCCTTTTCTCCTGAAAGCCAGAATTTTCATACTTCCCACCTCCGAATAAAGATGTTCATTGTGAGTATTAGCCGCCTTGGTAGGAGGCCATAAGACTAAAACTTTTGCTGTGGGAGTCTTTTGAGCTTCACGGGAGGACATCAAAAACTTATCTCTGTTCTTGTTGAGCCACTTCTCGTAATCTGCCAACTCCACAAGTGGGCAGGGTTGCCACAGTTTTAGTCCATTCTTGTCTTTGCGTTTTACCTGTAAAGTCTCTCTAGCTTCGTTGTAGACAATTTCTCTATCTCCTTTTGACCGGATGGAGATAAACAGGTGAGTTATTCGTGGAAATCTCACAAACAAGTCGATAGGGTTGTTGTTCTCTACCGGAAGTGTTGGGAAAACTTGCACTCCTTCGTTTTCAAACTCATGGAAAATTGAGGTTCCTAATTTTTCTAATCGTGCCAGTTTTTGAGTTACTACCAACGGCTTGTAAGCCAATCCAAAAATTAACCAACCTAACGGATGCACGACACCACCCGTACCCAGTGCAAGACCACCAGCCGCTAGAGCAACGGTGGATTGATAGTCTATCGCCTCCCTAATTTTTTCAAATGCTGCTTGGTTGTGCAGTGGGAGTTGAAAATCGCTTGGTAGGTCTTTCACTGTTAACATTGGCGACATCAAAAATAATGATGTGAAATTAATACGATCTGTACCGATACAAATGCTTGACACTGCATTTTTGAACCAATAGCCATTCTAATGGCAGTGACGGCAGTGTTAGCGGGTTGATTTCAGTAATGTTCATGCTGTGTCCTTGCCTTTTTTGGGCGACTGATGTTCGCCATTTTCAACGTATTGCACAACAAATTCAATAATTGCTTCATTCATATTTTTTCCGTTTAATGCACAACTAGCTTTAAACCTGTCCCTTAACTCTCTAGTAGGAAAAGTTACTTTCAATGTTGCGACAGGTTCATCTTTATTTTCTAGCTTACTCACTTGGGATATTTATCGCTAATACATTACTTATCCCAAATTACCCGTTTTAGCAACAAAATACTAAAAACGGGATACTTGGGATTTAAGATGTATTTGCATTAAACATCCCTTATGGGATATAGTATCATCATCAAGCCAAAAACAGCCACTCAACAAAGGCTAGAGTTGCCGGAAAGTGATGCTATGGCTTGCCCCCAACTGGATATCTGGATTTGTCTAGATTTAGCTAAAAATCAACGTCAAGCCAGAAAAATCAAGACTTTAGCAATCATCTGAACCATGACAACGACATACACCAATGCCAAAAACTGGCTAGTTCAAGCAGACTTGTTAGCCAAATCAGGGCTAACTGACCTTATCGCTGGGAAAGACTCAGGTGCAGGGTATGGCAAGGCAATCATCGGTGATTTTTCTATCATGATGCCTGCCGCATACTCACTTGTTCGCAACCGAAACATCATGCACCACGAAACCATCTCAAAAGATGGGGCATGGGTTCGATATGTAGATGGAACGCGGCTTGACTTAAAAGATGTTCAATTCTTCTGGGGCAGTGCGGCTCTAGCGCAAAGTGACCACACCTTGCTACACGAGGATAAGGCGAAAAAAGCAGAACTGGCACTAGAAAGCATTCTTGCAGACTTAGCCGTTCTCAATATTCCCAATGGGATGAAGCTTTCAATTAGTTTGAGCAACCACAACCCAGAACGCTGGGGCCAAGAGATTAAACGCAGAGTTGAAGGGACTCACACCTTTGAACATTTGCACCCTGTAACCCGTTCCATTGTCACCAAGACAGTTGAAATCGTAGTCACAGGCATTTACCCCGAAGGATTTGGAAGCATTGCCCACTGCTTATTCGGTGAAGCAAGTCTAGTACTTGACCCCTCAGAATTAGCGATCGCACTCGATATCGGTTCATCCACTTGGTTGATTACCGTGTTTAACGGTAGCGGTGCAGTGATTGACCGTCACCTGATTGAGGGTGGAGCCGGTGAACTGCATTCGATGATTGCAGAGGCACTAGACAAACGAAACGACCGAGTAAGTCTGCTGTCCAAGGATGTGAAGCACTCGCCCAGCTTGGTGAACCAGGGAATTGTAGAAGGGACTTTCACATACGGCGGCAACCACCTTACAGGCAAGAAGTTTGAAACCGAGTACAGCCAATGTCTAGATGAATGGTGGAGTAACAGGATTGAGAAATTCGCCAACTTTGTGACTGCTGGTAATTATCTAGATCGCGCTAAATACCTTGTCGCCTGGGGTGGGGGTGTTTCGCTGCCAGTGGTGGATCAGAACCTAGCCGCTTTAGGCTTTGTGGTCTTGAATAATCCCCAATTCATCAATGCCTTGGGGTTGAAACTATTAACTCAAATTTCACAGGGAGCCTGATCAATGAATTATGAATCTCGGCGTATAACCATCTCCTACTTAGCAGTAATTGAATTGTGCAAGATGTTTGATTTACCCCAAGATGCACCGACACAAGCACTTTCGGCAGGTGTAGAGAAGTTGATTTTTCAACATGGCAATGTACAACTATCGCCCAAAGTTGAAACAGCGCAATCTACACAACCAAATAAATCGGCACTTAGCGCAATGGTCACTAATTTCAAAGGGGCAGCATGACCAGAACCACATTAAGAAACACGGTTTTAGGCATTGGAGCAACAGCAGCAGCGATCGCTTTTGGCTATTTCGGAGTGCAGCACTTTGGCCGTAACAATATGTTCACCATTGCCGCAGCTGTCGGGGGTGGAGGGGCTATCAGCTATGTACTTCAAAAGCCGAGTCAGCCAGAAGCCCCAACCGCACCGATGAAAACCCAAAGGAAAGGGAAAAAGTCATGAGCGACCAAGAAACCATGCAGACACAGCCAAGCCTAACGACCACCGAAATAATGACCATCATCCTGGGTTGCGAACAGACTTTAAGGTTTGTGCAAGCATCTCCCAATTACAAGCAAATCGAAGCCTCCGAACGGTTCAGTACATCGAATGACTTAAAGATGGGCGATGCTGTGCAAGCTTTGATGGAGATTCACGAAGCGATTCTAAATATCGAGTTCTACTCTCAAGTTTGAGGAACTTATGTTAGAAACGACAACTTTGCAACGTAACCATTTGTACCAATTTCGCGGTCAACAACTGCGCTACAGCCATCGGTCTAATTGTGGAGTCAATGCCCCTTTCATATTCAATGACTCGAAAGGCAAGCGAAAAGAATTAAGTCAAAACCAAGTGCAGAGGGAGGTTTTTGAACTTGTTGAGTTTTGTGAGAACTGATGATGAAGCGATTGCACCGACGACCAATCATTGCAATCGCCCCACTAAGCAGATGTATCTCTCGCCGCAAAACGAAAAGTACATAAGGATTTTAACAGCATGGCACTCGATTACAAAAATCCCAACGATTGGGGACGCTGTTCTTTCACTGATAATGCTTTGAAACTCCAGCAATTTAAGGCTCTTAACCCAACAGCTACGAAGCGCGAAATAAATAGTTTTCTTTGCAGCCTTTACTTACCCCTCACCGGAACCGAATTCTTAGCAACTCATGAAACCATTGATGACCATCCATACTCTGCTGCATTTGGTCAATTCTTGGGTAATGGCATTGACGCGGACATTGCAAATATATTGGCGTTTGGCTGCAACAGATTTGATTTAATCTCTGAAGATTTTGACGACCCCGTAAGGCAACTGGCAACGAGAATCTATAGCCGATTTGAAGAGATGGGTTACTGGGATAAGTTGCCCCAATCATCCAGCAATATCGACTATGACAACATACCTTATTAGGAGGTTCAGTAATGGATTTTGCAATACGTAATCCGGTCGTTGGTCATAGTTCCCATATTGATGAAAAAGCGCAAGCATGGGGAGGGTTTGAGTCTGATATTCTGGGCTATCTTTCCGATATAAATAAGCTAGAGCAGTTTGCCGATTATGCGAATAATGCCCAAGAATTATCTGACAGACTAGAACCATTTTTGGACAACGCCAAGGTGGTCTTTGAGGCGATGGAGAAGCTGACCAAAGGACAAGTAACCTGGGTCGAACTTCGTAAACAATACGGCTCTCATGTAGCGGGTGCTATCGCCAAAATTCGCAAACTTAACTCCGAATTTGATTCGGAGATGAGTAAAATAGATGCCCAAGATAGAGCCGACTTGTTGCGAATTGACCAAAAG
>NZ_JAYGHE010000098.1:4836-6048 GCF_034931145.1 Nostoc sp. UHCC 0252
CCAGAACAGCCACAACCACTGCCAGAAAATAACAGAGGTAGAACATTTAGACGTGCTGGTAATGCCTGTGAAATTGTCGCCGGCAGTTGTCTAAACAGTGCAGTAATTTTCACCTTTCATCTATTGCAAGTTCACCCAGTTGGAATGTTCCTTGCTGTGGGGACTGCACACCTGTACTTTACTGCTACTGCAACAGGTGAAGGGTTTAATAATTTCGTCACTAATTTAATGACTGGTTGCAGTGCATCGTTAGCGTTATTGTGTGCGCTTAGTGAACCGATTAATGAGTGGAATGAAGCGAGAACTTCTACTGATACAGCTAATACTTCAATTGAGTCGGTTTATAAGCCAAAAACTGCTGAATCTTCAAGTTGGATGGATGGTGCAGGAGTAGGCATATTTCTAGCGATATTAATGATTTTTCTATTTAGTGGTAGGAGAGGAAAATGAATTATCTATCTGAGAAACATAAACAGTTATCCGAGTCGCAACAATCGGGTTTAATGTTGTGGTTTGGTCGCTTACCAATGGACAAGAAAGCTGTTGCAATTGGGCTTAGTTTGACTGTGGGAATTAGCTCTGCGGCGATGGCTTGGAAAGGGGAGTCAAGCGACCGCATTTATTTCTGCGTTCGGACTCCCCAAAGCTACCTAAAGTGTAACGACAAGAATAACCGACCTTTCAGAATGACGCTCTACTACTGGGAGCAGTGGCAGTTAGAAGGAATGCCGCGCCAAATAGTGCGTGACCCAGCTATAGGCGTTAACGGACTGGTGAAAGCGACTAACCCATACAAACCGTTTTGGGCGTTTGGTGGATTCTTGGGGTTTGCGCTTGCTGGGTGGATGCTGCGCCATTGCCAAGATGAGGAGAAGCAGAGAGCAGTTTTTGAAGACATCGCCCAAAAACGGGACGCTGCAAAGGCAGAGATGGCCGCACGTTCCGAGCTACTAGAGAGTTGCCGAGATGTTGCGATCGCAGAAGTCCAACTACAAGCCGATTTAGATTTGATAGCCAATGATCGCACTGTTGATATCACCAAAGCTGAGATTTACTCCGACGTTGAGATTCAAGTTGCCCAGCTAGATGCGACTGATGCACTTTTCGAGGCGCAAACGGCTGGGATGACCGAGCAACAGAAAGCAGATTACATTAAGCAGTTGCGTGAGATGAAAACCCCTTATCTGCAAGGGAGTCAGACTCTACAGGGGA
>NZ_JAYGHE010000098.1:6073-20741 GCF_034931145.1 Nostoc sp. UHCC 0252
CGGAGCAACAGAAGGCAGATTACATTAAGCAGTTGCGTGAGATGAAAACCCCTTATCTGCAAGGGAGTCAGACTCTACAGGGGACGATTGACCCGAACGACAAGGTTACTGGGGGAGAACAGCCGGCGATCGCACCGGGAGCAACCCCAACAGGTGATTACCTTCACCCATCAGAAGGTCTTGCCCTAAATACTTTGCAAGCCCTAGCCAGAGCAGATAGTTCCACTGCTTTGGTTGCTGCACCAGGGAGTGGTAAATCTGTCACCCTCAATTATTTGATTGAGAAAATCCTTGCAGATTGTCCAAGTGCCGATATTTGGGTGATTAGTGCTAAGAATGATAGTTTCTGCGGTTTACGAGAGAAAGAAAGAGTAATTGTCTTCGACGGGGAAAACCCAGACCTAGCGAAAGAGGTAATTGATAACTTTTACACCTCGTACAAACAGCGTAAGCAACTACTAGAATCAAAGCGCGAATCCTTACCACCATTGATTCTAATTCTGGATGACTGGTTAGTGATTGCTGATCAATTAAGTAAGCATTACTCTGACTGGAATTATGGGAGTAAATTGCTTGATGTTCTGCTGATTGGTCGAGAGTTTAATACTAAGTTTATTGCCTCCCTACAGTCTTTTAATTTGGCGGCATTGGGCATTGAAAAGATGGATGCTCAAACGAGAATGTGTCTCAATTTATTGTTGTTAGGTAACAGGTATATCAAGAATGGAAGGGAACAAGAATCTTATGGGGTGCTGGAACTGATTTTAAATAGAGGTGACATTATTCCAGGTAAGCAAGAACGGGAGCAAATTAAATCTAAATACTTGGATATTAAAGCAGTCTCTTATAAAAACTTGCGTCCAGTTATGATTGCTTCCGTTGGGGGTTTTGTTGTGGCATTGATGCCTAAATTATCTAATCAAGTCAATTCAATTGCTTCGGAGCAGGAATATTTAGATAGAGTATTTGACCTGGAATTTAATCTAACTGCTGCTCACCATCACCAGCCGAAACCATTATCTGAGGTAGCAAAAAAGATTTATGAATACTTCCAAAATGTCAAGACTAAAACACCAAAAACATTACGCGATTTGAAGAAAGCAGATAGGTTATCCGGCTATTCAGAGTCAGAATTAGTTGATGGATTAGCTGAATTAGTTAAGACAGAGAAGGTAAATTCTGACGCTCCTGATAGCTACTCCCTACCTGATTGGTGAAAGGACTGCCGTGATGCCGTGGTCATAATAAGGGATGTTTTACGGGCTTTTCTCGGTGTCCACGGCATACGGCACAATCACGGCAATCCATATCCTGTATAGGTTATAGCCTACGGCACTGCTACGGCAGCACGGACACCCACGGCAGAAGCATCAATAATAAGTCCGCCAATAAACAGCCATTTATTATTAGAGGATTATCAAAATCATGCTGAAAATAGTAATTGTTGAACCAGAAACATTCACGCTCTTGGGCATCAAAGGTGCTATTGAAAAATCTCCTGATATAGAAGTAACTGGTGATGCCACCAGTGGAAAGCTAGGGTTTCAGTTAGTTGAACAGATGAACCCTGATGTTGTGTTAGTTGATTTACTCTTACCCGACATGAGTGGTTTAGAACTGACTCGCTCAATCAAAAGGAAAACTAATAGTAAAGTAGTGATATTTACTAATCAGACTCATGAAGATTTTATTAACTCAGCTTTCCGTCATGGGGCTGATTCTTATATGCTAAAAAGTGCTGATATAGAATTAATTGAACTAGCCATTAAGAGAGCTTACTTTAATGAATGTCTACTTGATCCGAAGCTGGCTAAAAAATTATTAGAAAACCTTTATCACAACAGATATATCGACCCCAACTTCGTTGAGAAAAACTTGCTTGACTCTCCCACCGAGCGACAAATACAAGTCCTGCGATTACTGGCGCAGGGGTTAGTTTTTGAACAGATTGCCAGAGAAATGTTTCTCTCTGTTAGTACAGTCAAACATTATGCTAGCGATTTGTACAGTAAATGGCACGTAAAAAACCGTTATGAGGCGATAAAAAGAGGGGCGATGCTTGGTTATATTGACTATAACTTGATTATGAATGAATGATCTATTGGTGAGGAGACGGAAGGATTAAGTCGGGGATTGGTGGGGTTTATTTTTGTACAAAATCTCTATATCCCTAACTAGCCCAATCGTTGCTGCAATTCCTCCAACGTACCGTCAGAACATCGGTAGTTATACAGGAGATACAGCCCAACTTTAAGGTAAAAGGTCAACGGTTCAGTTCAGAGGAATTAAAGCGATTGTTTAACGAACTGGTAGAGGCGAGTCTGGCCGTCTGGCTTAATGCCAATACTATCGAAATTACTGAAAATTGGACAGACGGACAGAACGGACAGGATTAGACAGAATCCTTACGCAGCAAGGGACAGAGGCAGACATATCTCTAGACAGAAATAAGACACAAGACAGAACGCCCTCGGCTCATCAGCGAGGGTTTTATTAGCGCATCCAAAACGTGACCTATTCTGCTTCCAGCCATCCTTTAACTGTCTCAGCCGGAATGCTGAAAAGTGGATGATTAAAAATTGCCTTTAATGCTTCCATTCCACCAGCTTTTAGTGCAGATATTAATCTAGCTTTTAGCGTTGGATTGCGTTTGATTTCTTGATGAATTGCTTCTGGAACTGCATCTGTGTTTGTTGGATTAGTTTGAGCTAGCTAATAGAAGAACTGTTGCAACTTAATAGTATAATCAACTAAGGAATTTAAGTAACCGTTCAGGTGGGGTAAAAAAATTCTGTAAAAACGGTAACTTAAATAGTATGGATGAACATTACCGCGCTTACCTACAAGAGATTTCAGATCAAGACTGGGAAAAAACTCCAGTCTCCGTCAAGAAAGCGGTGGAGCAAATGCAAGTATGTATAGACCAACAAGAAAAAAAGTTGGTTGAGCTAGAAGCTCAAGAGCAGCATTTATTTACTCAATTACAACCCCCACCACCTTCAGTACCCCCAGCTACGCCTGTAGTTACAACTCCACTGCTAGCATCGCCAACAAAGCTACTGGTAAAGCTAAAAGCACTTTTTCTGCAAACAGCATTAGGAAAACTTTGGACTTTACTAGCAGGAAAACAAATCCGTATCCTAAAGCATTTCAGCCCGGTTCAAAGTGTTATCTTTAGTCCAGATGGTAACACTCTTACCAGTTGTAGTTATGATACAACGCTCAAATTATGGAATCTGGCAACGGGAAAGAAAATTCGCACTCTAAGGGATTTCGGCACTAGAAATTTCGCTTTTAGTCCAGATGGCAACACCCTTGTCAGTTATAGTGAAAACACCATCAAACTATGGAATGTGGCAACGGGAGAGCAAATCCACACTTTCGCCAAACAATATGATGATAGTGATCCCTTAACAATTAGCCCAGATGGACAGACTCTTGCCATTTGTTTTGGCATCACTATTAAACTTTTGAATCTATTTACAGAAGAAGAAATATGCACCTTTGAAGAGTGTCATAATGACAGAATTTTATCCCTTGCCTTTAGCCCTAGTGGGGAGACTCTTGCCACTGGTGGTTTTGATGGCACTGTTCTACTGTGGAATGTGGCAACAGGAGTGCCTATGGATGTCCTAGTGCATTCCACCAGGGTTGAAACTCTCACCTTTAGCCCTAGTGGGGAGACTCTTGCCGTTGGGACTTTTGACTGCACTGTCCTATTGTGGAATGTGCGAACAGGAGAGCTTATCCACACTCTGAAAGGACATTCCAGCGAATATCGTGATTTCGGCAAAAATGGCTATATTGACTTTAGACCATCCGGTATTATTCGTGCTGTCACCTTTAGCTCAAATAGCAAGACTCTTGCCAGTGGTAGTGAGGATAAAACTATCAAACTATGGAATGTGGCGACCGGACAGGAAATCTGCACTCTTACAGGGCATTCCAACGCTGTTTCTTGTGTCGCTTTTAGTCCAGATGACAACTCCCTTGCCAGTGGTAGTTGGGATAAGACCATCAGAATTTGGCGGCTAACTTAGAAGTCCCTTACCAAAGTAAGTTACTCTCGCCTAAACCCAGACAACTAGCGGGTGTTATCTCAATCGTGGTTGGTGGTAGCAATTGCTGGCGCATCGAGGGAGAGCGATCGCTGTCACTACCACAACAGACAGCGCAGTTATTAGAATGAGATAGCCTAGCAATGCTTTTAGAAGGGGGATAATGAGTCAGTCAGCAATCATTACCGCATCGCCAGATGTGATGAGTGGTACGCCAGTCTTCGCAGGAACGCGAGTGCCTGTGCAAACCCTGCTGGATTATTTGAAGGCGGGAGAGTCCATTGATGATTTTCTAGACGGATTTCCCACAGTGAAGCGAGAACAGGTGATTGCTTTTCTGGAAGCCGCACAAGCGCAGATTGTGAAGCTGGTTGCATAGTGTGAATATTTTGATTGACGAGTGTATTGACCGAAGACTGGCAAGGCAATTGTCTTTTCATACCGTAAAAACGGTGCCGCAGATGGGTTGGGCTGGCATCAAAGATGGAGAACTCTTGCGTTTAGCCGAAATTGAGTTTGACGTTTTTATTACGGTGGATCGGAATATGCCGTTTCAGCAAAATTTGACAGTTCTAGATTTAGCTGTTTTGGTGTTGCAAGTGCCATCAAATCGATTAGCAGATATACAAGTGCTGATTCCTAAAATTTTGGCAATTGTTGACACCGTACCAAAGGGTACAGCAACGGTAGTGAGTGAATAAAATCTCATCTAGGTATTGAGTCAAAGCTCTCTTCTTCTTCAGTTGTCGGTGTTTAACGTAACCACACTTCCTGCAATCACTTTCCAGTTGTTTTCAAATAGCTTCCAAACCCTGAGATAGCGGAATTTGCCATCAATTTCTTGCCCTAAATAGTTTCCTAGTATCTCTACCGTGACGGCAACAACAATGTCGTCTCCGACCATGTTTAGCATTAGATCACTTGATTCAAGTGTATGCAGGTTGATGTTTCCCGAACGGTAATTTTCCAGATCCATCGCTTTGGTTGCCGTTTCGCCACTAGGCCCGTTAAACAGAAGCTCATCGTGAAGCAGTTGATCCAAAAGTTCCACGTTATTGGTTTTCATCGCTGAGAGAAGATTTTTCTCGTTAGCGATGACCTGGGCTTTAGGGGTGGCATCCATGCTGTTTATTGTTTAATTTGACCCTAGATGAGTTCATAGTACAGGGTGTGAAGCCGGCGAGCAAGGGTGGCTAGATCATACCTGTTTTGAGTAAACTTGCTGCAATCATAAGCAAGTTTTATCACCCAACGGAATAATAAGGGTTGTAGCGTTCGTGCTTTCGTGCTGATTGATAAGTCTGGGTTAATCGGGTGCGATCGCTCACGAAGTAATCAGCTTTTTGGTGACTTACATTGTTTTATTACACTTAGACAATGTAGGCTAGAACCTATGAAAATAAACCGGTTCGGCAGAGCAGAAATCCTCACACCCGATCAAATCAATGTCCTATTTACCGAGGGCTTTGTCAACCCACGCGATCGCGCTTTATTTGGCGTGTGCCTTTATGCTGCTTGCCGAATCAACGAAGCCTGCACGTTAGCAGTGAAAGATGTGTTTGGCAGTAATGGTGTCAGAGGGGTGTTGGTGTTACGTAGCGTTAATACCAAAGGGAAGCGAGACACGAGGGAAATCCAAGTGCATCCGAAGCTCAGGCAGTATTTAGAAGAGTACAACCCCAATCGCCGCAAAGAGTTTTTGTTTCCCGGTCGGCATGGGTTGTTACATATTCACAAGGTCAGCGCTGACAAAATCCTCAGAGATACCTGTGTGCGGCTGGGCATTGAAGGCGTTAGTACCCACAGCTTTCGGAGGACTGCGTTAACCAGGATGAGCGATGCCGGGATACCATTGCGTCATATTCAGGAGATATCGGGGCATCGGACGCTGGCGGCTTTGGAGCGATATTTGGGGGTGACTGAGAAGCAGAAGCAGAACGCGATCTCTGCTTTGGATTTTTGAACAAGGGTCAAAGAATTCGTCACTCTACAACATCACTCAAAATGGGATTCATCATAAAAGTCCGCAATGTTGAACAATTGGATTTAAAGTCATATAACAAAAAAAGAAATTTGTATAAAATGAACTTGCAAAAACAGAGTAAAGATAAATAATCTTGTTTATCTCAGCCTTTACTAAAGCAACAATCAACAGTATGTCAATGATCTAGATGGAACCGTTATTTTCATCAGCATCTGGTGTTGAAAGAGTGGCATTATTTACCTCAATACCATTATTTAATTAGGTGATATGTTATGCCATGTAGAGATGGAAACAGACACTGAATAAATTGTAGCAATTCATGGGTTAAGAGGCACTGAGTGGATGGGTTATAGCCTTAAAGTTAATAGAGCTAAAACCATTGCGGATGTAAGTTAGGAGTAAAACTCTGCTAGACTAGCGGTAAAACTATCGAATACGCTAGAATATAAATTTAAATTTTCTAGCATTGTATTCGTTAATACAATGAACTCTAACCCATCTTCTGAGTCATCACCATCGGTTTCTATTGATGTTGAAACATTGACACAGAAACAGCAAGATCAAAGCAATGAATTATTTCCTATAGTCGGAATTGCGGCTTCTGCGGGAGGGTTAGAAGCATTCACGCAGCTACTTAATCACTTACCCATCGATACTGGGATGGGATTTGTGCTAATTCAGCACTTAGATCCAAATCAGAAGAGCCTGCTGACTGAGATTTTGGCGAAAACAACACAGATGCCCGTCCGTGAAGTGCAGAATGGGATGTTTGTGGAACCGAACCAGGTACATATCATTCCGCCAAACACGAAGATGACGCTGGCTCAAGGGGTATTGCAACTCATGCCCCGTGAGAAAATTCATGGGAAATATATGCCTGCTGATGCTTTTTTTGCTTCGTTGGCGGCAGAAATAGGAAGTAAAGCCATCAGTGTTGTCCTATCTGGGAGTGATGATGACGGCGCAAAGGGATCAGAAGCAATCAAGGCGGCTGGCGGTATTACCTTTGCTCAGTGTGAAGCATCGGCACAATTCAATAGTATGCCGAATACTGCTATTGCTACTGGTGATGTGGACTTCATCTTACCACCACAAAAAATTGCTGAGGAACTAGCTCTTATTGCACGTCATCCCAACGTTACCCGTCCGATTTATTCACAAACAGTTGAGCCACTTTCTAAAAGTGAGACTGCTTTGCCAACAATCTTTGCAATAGTTTTAACATCCACTGGTGTTGACTTTACGCATTATAAGCAAACGACTTTAAAGCGACGAATTGCTCGGCGGATGGTGCTGTATAACTTTGAAAGTCTAGAAGATTATGTGCAGTATCTGCAAAATCATCCAGATGAAGTGCAAGCACTGTACTACGAAATCTTAATCAGTGTCACCAGTTTTTTCCGTGATCCAGAAGCTTATCAAGCTTTAAAGGAAAAAGTATTTCCGGTAATATCTAAGGGGAAGTCAGTTAATGAACCAATTCGCCTCTGGATATCAGGCTGTGCAACGGGAGAGGAGGTTTATTCAATTGCCATTTCTTTAATGGAATTTTTGGAGAATGTGCTTCCCAAACCGACTATTCAAATTTTTGCTACAGACATTAATGAGACAGCAATTGAAAAAGCCCGCTTAGGTATCTACAAACCAAGCCAAGTAGTTGATGTCTCACCAGAACGGCTAAGACGCTTCTTTAATCAAGTAGAGAGCGGCTATCAAATCAGCAAGCCGATTCGGGAACTGTGTGTTTTTGCTAAACAAAACCTCATCAGCGAACCGCCATTTTCTAATTTGGATCTTATTAGTTGTCGTAATGTGCTGATTTACTTTGAATCTGTTTTGCAAAAGCAGGTGATGCCAGTTTTTCATTACAGCCTCAAGCCCACTGGATTTTTGATGTTAGGTATTGCCGAAAGTGCAGGAGAATTTTCCAACTTATTTACTTTAGTAGACAGAAAAAACAATATTTATACCAAAAAATTAATATCGACTCCAATTTACTTTAACTTTGCAACCAGCAACTATCCTGTAGCGAAAATAGCTGCTAATAAGTCCATGAGTCATAAGACTTGGGATATTGCTGAATTAAATAAACAGGCTGACCAGATTCTTTTGAATCGTTATGTCCCGGTTGGCGTGATGATTAACGACAATATGGACATTCTCCAATTTCGCGGGGAAAGCAGTCCCTATCTAAGACCCGCCCCTGGAGATCCCAGTTTTAATTTGTTCAAAATGGCACGAAAAGGACTGCTGGAAGAGTTGCGTACTACGATTCTTCAGGCAAAAAGGCAGAATGTTTCTGTGAGAAAGGAACAGATACAGATCGAAGGGAGCGAACCGTCTAGGAAAGTTAACGTTGAGGTGATTCCGTTTCAGCCTGATTCAGTGGAAAGTCGCTGCTTTCTTGTTTTGTTTGAAGATGTACCTACCCTAACAAATCAAAAACTGAGCATCAAACCTGGAAATGTAGAACCAGCAGATACAGAGGAAATACTCCGACTTCAACAAGAATTGGCAACCACCAAGCAAGAGCTTACTGCTACTCAAGAGTATTTGCAATTGATTAGTCAGGAGTATGAAACCACTACTCAACACCTGAAAGTGGCAAATGAAGAAATCCTCTCCAGCAATGAGGAACTACAAAGCACTAATGAAGAGTTGCAAACAGCCAAAGAAGAGGTACAAGCAACCAACGAAGAACTACATACAACTAATCAAGAATTGCAAAGTCGCAATTTTGAATTACACAACCTCAATAATGACCTGTTAAATTTACTCAGTAGTGTCAATATTCCCATTCTCATACTAACCAACGATTTACGGATTCGCCGTTTCACCCCAACAGCACAGCGTTTACTCAATCTGATTCCTACAGATGTGGGACGACCACTAAGCGATATCCGCTCCACTATTAACGTTCCTAATTTAGATTCATTGCTCATAGAGGTGATTGACACCTTAACTGTCAAAGAACTGGAGACGCAAAACCTAGAAGGGCGTTGGTACAATCTGCGGATTCGACCTTACCGAACTACAGAAAATCAAATTGATGGCGTGGTGATGGTGTTGATGGATATTGATGCCCTCAAACGCAGTACAAACCAGTTGCAAGCAGCCCTTGATTATGCCGAAACTGTGGTGGCAACTGTGCCAGAGCCTTTATTAGTTCTCAATTCTGACTTACGAGTTACCAAAAGCAATCGGGCTTTTTATCAAACGTTTCACGTAACGCCCACCCAGACAGAACAGCAACTAATTTTTGAGCTAGGAAACGGTCAGTGGAACATTCCCCAACTGCGATCGATCCTGGAAGAAATTCTCACTCATAACACTCAAGTTGAAGGTTTTGAGCTTTGCTGGAACTTTGAAAAAATTGGGCAAAAGACTATATTGCTCAATGGTTATAAAATTCTACAGCCAGGAAATCAGCAGATGATTCTCTTGGCATTTCATGACATTACACAGCAGAAGTTGTTTGAGGAAGAACGCGCCCAACTATTGGCTAAAGAGCAGTCAGCCCGCTTGGAAGCAGAGGCATCTAACCGAATTAAGGATGAGTTTTTATCTACTCTATCCCACGAACTTCGCAACCCCCTCCACAATATTCTGGGATGGTCTGATTTACTCCAGACAAAAAACTTTGATACCGCTCAAATAAATCATGGAATTGACATGATTGGGCGTAGTGCTAAAGCGCAAGTCCAATTGATTGAGGATCTTCTAGATATCTCCCGCATTACGACTGGCAAACTCCGTCTGAATATTTGTCCAATTGATCTGCCGTCTATAATTGAGGCAGCCCTTGAGATAGTCAGATTATCGGCAGAAGCGAAAAATATTCAAATTGAATGCCACCTGCAACCCCTAATTGGACAAGTACTGGGGGATGGGGGGCGATTGCAGCAGGTAATCTGGAATTTGCTTTCTAATGCCATCAAATTTACTCCTTCTGGGGGAAGTGTGGTTGTCACACTAAAGCAAGTTAATTCCCAAGCCCAGATTCGAGTTAGTGACACAGGTATTGGCATACCTAATGACTTTCTCCCTTATGTCTTTGAGCGGTTTCGCCAGGCTGACAGTAGCAAAACTCGTGCTAATCAAGGACTGGGCATAGGGCTGTCCCTTGTCCGTTATCTAGTGGAACTTCATGGCGGCACGGTTCAGGCGGAAAGTCCAGGTGTAAGCTTAGGGACAATTATTATCGTTAGGCTACCACTGAACGCCGATATTGAGGAGGATTTCAGTTCTTGTGATCCAGAGGTGATAGATATTTCCGGCGACGCGGAAAGCTCCGTTGATAACATTCCTTCCCTGGAAGGTTTGCATGTACTTGTTGTAGATGACGATGCCTTTATACGTGAGTTAACGAAGATAATGCTACAAAATCACGGGGCTGAAGTAACGGCTGTCGCATCTGCTGATGAAGCATTCTCAGTACTCACAAGCCAACCAGAGATGTATGATGTGCTATTGTCTGACATTGGGATGTCGAACCAAGATGGCTATAGCTTGATCCGGCGAGTGCGCTCTCTTAGTGCTGAGGCTGGGGGACAAATTCCAGCAGCAGCAATGACAGGGTATACCAGTAGTATTGATATCCAAGAGTGTTGCAGAGCAGGTTTTCAAACGCACATTCCTAAACCCGTTAAGCTTACCCAATTGGTATTTATGGTTGCCAACTTAGCTAGACGAACTAAAAATACTTGAAGATAGTAACTGCCATTACTGAGCAAGAAGGTTGCACAACATTGGCTCTCAAAAATCTTACTATTCCTTAGCTCCTGACAACCCTTGCCAAGAAATTATTACTAAGTTTCTTACTTCTGTAGGCTGGTACAGCATTTAGGCTCCTGGGCGATCAGCTATGCTGGGCGCTCTGCGCCATCGCCTCAAAATCAGAAACATTATTAGTTACCAAAATTAAATTATTACATAAAGCAATACTTGCAATTGGTACAGTCTAGCCAAATGCAAAAATCAACTCCTTAACTTTCCATAACTTATCCTCATCGACTCCTAGAAATTTTACTAATAGAGTGAAAGTGTTCAAGAAAAACGGATAGGTCAAAGCCAAAACAAGCAGACCTTTCAGAAAATCTTGAAACAATTATTAGTGAAAACAAGGAGCAATTTATTATGAAAAAATCTACTCTTGTCAAAGCAACAATGGGTGCTGTCTTATTGTTAACTACAGGTCTATTCAGTGTTACCAATGTTAATTCGAGTCAGGCACATTCAGCAAACCAAAAACTCAGGTATGGACAAACATACAAGCTCGTTAATGGTTACGACAATTGGCAAGGAGGTTATTTAGACACGCGGGGAAGAAACTGTTCTGACAATCTGCTGTGTGTTTCTACAGCCAACAACCCCAACAGAGATAACGGTAGTGGGTCTTGGAAGATTCTATCAAAAACTGGCAAAACAGGAGTTGTTGAGTCGCTCGATGACGTTTACCTGCAAAATCAATATGAGCAAGGTGCTGGTGGTTACTTAGACACGCGGGGAAGAAACTGTTCTGAGAATCTGCTGTGTGTCTCTACAGCCAACAACCCCAACAGAGATAGTGGTAGCGGAACCTGGAAAATAATTTCTAAAAACAAATCTTCAGATGACTTACGTGAAGGTCAGCCTGTTCAACTTGTGAATGGTTATGGTAATGGTCAAGGAGGTTACTTAGATACCAGAGGCAGAAGTTGTAATGAAAATTTGTTGTGTGTCTCAACGGCTGCTGGCGCAGATAGAGATAGTGGTAGCGGAACTTGGAAATTTATTAAGCAGTAAATGGGTTGCGGTGGGCAGATTAATGTTTATGTTTGGGTGGGCGCACTCGCCGAGTTCACGTCCTCCAGTCGCTATGGGTGGAGTTAATGGCACTGCGCTCTGAAGCGTTGAAGGATGCACCTGTGTTTGCCAGGAGTTCCCGGAGATAAAGGGCTTTTCCCGTTCAAACCTGCTTTATATGCGGGCTTTCGCGTCAGCCTATCCTGACGATCAATTTGTCCAGCAGGCTGCTGGACAAATTCCCTGGTTTCATAACTGCGTTTTGCTGGATCACGTTTTAAATTTTCAGCTTTGAATTGGTTGCACACTCAGGCGATAAGCCATTTTAAATTTTCAATTTTGAATTGGGTCATCTGGTGGTGGATGCCGCCCAATTTCTCTATCAGCAGCGCGAATATTAATTATTCTGGCTCGGTTGAATGCTAATGCTGCGACTGTGGCGCGTCCTGTAGGTGTCAAGCCGATAATGGAGAGTGTATCTGTTGACCAGATAAAGTGTTCTTGCCAACTATCAGTGCGAGGATTAAATAAGGGTACTTCTGATAACGACTGTTCATCAAAGGCTTTAAGTTTATCGGATTTTTGGCGATTACAATGAAAACACGCCAAAGCTAAATTATCAATTGAATTAGCACCACCTTTGGTAAGAGGAATTACATGGTCTACAGTGAAGGAAACATATTGCCATTGTTCCGATGCGTGACAATATTCGCACAGAAACTTGGCTCGTTGTCGTACTTGATTTTGAGTAGATTCGCTAATGTAACGATTCACAGACAAATCTCTGATTCCCTATAATTCACTTTGGTTTTGAGTTAGCGATGAATTTCTGAGCATCCGATTCACCAAACTCAGATAATCGTCTAATTCTTCATATTCATCTAATTCTTTTTCTTCCTCTGAAGTCAGTGTAGATTCTTTTTGCTTAATTAATAAGGCTTCAATTCGCCCCTGTACTAAGCTGGAAGCTCGAAATATTGGCACTCCTTCTACTAGCTCGATGCGGACAGCACCATCTAATGGTAAACTGTTGGGCAAGTGTGACAATTTCATAGGTAAATTGGTTGTCATGGCATTAACCGAGGAGATAAACCTAGCTGTTCACAGAAAATCTTACTGTACTCTGCTGTTTCCCAATTTTGGGCAGATTTAACTTGTTCTACAGTTAAACCTTTAACGTTCCAAAAATTAGCTCCTTGTATATTGGCGTTATTAAGTTTTGCTCCTTCAAGGTTAGCATCTCCAAACTTTGCTCCGTTCAAATTTGCTCTTTTAAAGTTGGCATTTTTAAGGATTGCTCCGCGAAAACTAGCCTCTGTAAAATCAGATTCTTCAAGATTAGCTGACTGAAGATTAACACCCCAAAGAATTGCTTTTGACAGTTTTACTTGTTGAAGAGAAACATGAGGAGCAATCAAGTATGCTCCTGCTGCCACCGCGTTGAAACCTATTGGAAACTTGGTGTCTTCATCGTATAAAACTTCTCTGAGGTCGGTACTTTCCAATTTAGCTTTTAGAAGAGAAGCACCATAAAGTCTAGCTCTATAAAGGTCAGCTTTACTAAGATTAGCTTCATCAAGTGTTGCTCCTGTAAAATCAGCCCCTGTGAGATTAGCCCCTAGCAAATCTGCTCCAGTTAAGTCAACACGTTTTAAATCAGCATTTGGAGCATCTATATTTCGCAGAGAAACACCGTCACTGGCTAATTCTTCCAGAGCAATTTTTCTAGCATAGCTAGTAACTGTACCAGAAGCCGCAGCCGCATCGATTGCTTTCCAGTACTCAAAATGTGACCTTTTTCTTTCAGCTTGAATCCTTTCTTCTCGTTTTGGGAGTTCAAGTAGGAAAACCGTTACACCTATCAGCACACCCAGTTTACTAAGAGCATCAAGTATCTTGATAAAACCCAAATTTGAAAGCCAGTTAGCAATTGGGTCGGAAAAAAACAAGGTAATTATCAAAACTATCAAAGCACTAAGCCAAACAGCCCAAAGTAAAAGTCGCTTTAGCCATAATAATGATTTGACTTTCTGCTTTGATTGATTGCTTCTCAAGATTATTTAGCCTTCTGCTGTCTACGTGCTTAATATAACAAGATGTAGTCAAAAATTACTTGCTCCAAACTGTCGGTGAGATAATTTTAGCTGACTTGTCATCTAAATAGAAATTGTAAACAGGCTCTCCTGATAATTCGCAGCGAAGCGGCTCAAGAATTTTAGTGAACGGATTCCAAACTGCTGTTACAGTCCGTTTTACTTTCTTTCGTTGCAACTCACACTGAATATGTACCGTAGGTAGATGGATAATCATTGCACTGTGCAACCAAGCTTCTACACTCATTGCATAACGCTCTTGGATATCTAACAATTTTCTCTCTAACTCTCTATTAGTAGCTTCAATTCGTGCTAATTCTTTGTCTTGTTCATCACCAATCAATTTTTTTAACTCAATCTTGTTGCGGATCGAGTCGCTAATCGTGTTGTAATAACAAGTGAGTCTTTCTTCATCCCTAGCTCTAGCTCTTGTTAATTTAGCTTGCCAATTATCTAGAGATTTACCAATTAATATTGCACTTTGATGTTCAATTAAGCTCAACAATTCTTCAATTGGCATCGCCAATGGTGTCTCTTGATGCTCCACAGTCATTAGGTCAGACTCCCAAAACAAAGCATCACCAATTTCTACTGGTGTTACTCCGGTTATTTCATTGATAATGAACGAAACTAAACCAATCCTTTTTTCGGAAGCATTGGCTGTGTAAGCGACATTACACAAGATGTAACGAGTAATTTCTGGTTTAGCATCTAAAAAACGAATTAAGCCATTTTGAGGTGCGAGTCTC